>QGVF01000059.1 GCA_003242705.1 Acidobacteriota bacterium | reverse complement strand
AGGCCGAGTGCACGGCGCTGGCGCTCGGCGGTGCGGCTGCGGGCAACACCGTCACGCAGATCAACCTGTAAGACCAGCTTCCGCGGGGTCGTGGGCGGGTCGCAGGCCGCCCACGGCCCCGGGGCGATCGCTGCATGCCGCTGTCCCCGGAAGACAGGCGCGAGATCGCCGGCCGCGCGGCCACGGTCTTCGAGAGGGCCGGGGCGCTGGGTGCCGACACGGCACCGGTGCGTCCCGATGCGGCTGCGCATGCCGCACTGTCGCGCTGGCAGCGTGTCTTCGCACCGGCTGATCCTGCCGCGTTCGCGCGCCGGCTCGGCTGGGACGGTCTCGACGAAGCCCGTGCCCTCGAAGCGATCGCCGCGCCGGTCGATCCGACGGCGCTCGAGCCGGCGCACTGGACGGTCTGGCTCGACCGCATCGTGGACGAGGCGGCCGGCGTCGCGGCCGATCTGCGCGACGGGCGTCTGCCGTCCGCTTCACCTGGCGACGCTCATCCTTTCGAAGAGCTGCGCGTACCGTTCCGCCGCGCGGGACGACGCGAGCTGCTGAGGGCCGTCAGCCGGGCGCCGGCGCACGCGTCCGGTGCGACGCCGCTCGAGGTCGTCGATCCGTGCATCTTCGGCCACCTGCAGGCGCAGCTCGACCTCGAAATCGTACGCACGGCGGAACTGGCCTGGTACGAGCGCTTCGAGCGCGATCGGTTCGCGGCCGGCGCGTCGGCCGCGCCCGACAGTGGATCGTCGTCGATCTACAGGGCGTTCGTCCTTGGTCTGCTCGAGGGCGGCCTGTCGGCCTTCTTCCGCGACTATGCCTGGCTGGCCCGCCAGCTTGCGACGATTCTCGCCCGCTGGGTCGAGGCGTCGGCGGAGCTCCTCATTGCCGTTCGCGACGATCGGGCGAGGCTGTGCGAAGTATTCTCGCCCGGTGCCGATCCCGGCCTCGTCGTCGCGATCGAGCCGGCGCTGTCGGATCCGCATCACGGTCGTCGCCGGGTTGCGGCGCTCACTTTCGCGTCCGGGCTTCGCGTCGTCTACAAGCCGCGCAGTATCCGGATCGAGGAGGCATTCGGCCGGCTGATCGACCGGCTCAATCCCGGCCTCGACGTACCGTTGCGCGTGCCGCGCACGCTCGAATGCGGCACGCATGGATGGGTGGAGTTCGTCGAACCGTCGCCGGCGGCGAGCGTCGAGGAGGCTGCGCGGTATTTCCGGCGCGCCGGCGCGCTCATGTGCATCACCTGGATGCTCGGTGCCCGCGACCTGCACCGCGAGAACCTCGTGGCGGCGGCAGATGGACCGGTACTCATCGATCTCGAGCTGCTGCTGCAGCCGACGACCGATGGAGTCTTCGAGAACGAGGACGGGGCGACGGCTGCGTCGTGCCTGGCGACCGGCATGCTTTCGATGATTGAGATCGGGCCCGACGGCGAGCCGCACGACGCCGGCGGCCTGCGCGGCGAGAGCACGGGCACGCTGCCGGTGGCCGCGCGCAGCTGGCGGCAGTGCGGAACCGACGCGCTCTCGTTGGATGAACAGACGTCGTTCTCCGCGCCGCGCCGGCACGAGCTGCGGCTCGGCGACGTCGTGCAGCGTCCCGACGCGTATCCCGACGATCTCAAAGCCGGATTCGCCGACGCGTTCCGGCTGCTCATCGAGCGTCGCGCGGCGCTGCTCGCACCGGATGGTCCATTCGAGGCGTTTGCGGAGTGCCGGGTGCGGGTGTTGCCCCGGCCGACGAATCAGTACGCCCTGGCCATCTCGATGCTGACGAATCCCGCCGCGCAGCGCGATGGTGTCACGGCCGGTGCCATCGTCGACGTGCTGAATCGAGGGTTTGCGCACCATCGCACGCGGCCCGCGCTCTGGCCGGTCGCCGTCGAGGAGCGTCGCGCACTGCTCGCGCTCGACGTGCCGTACTTTTTCGTGGCCGCCGACGGCACGCGCGGATGGAGCAATGGGCGGGAGCTCGACGTCGACTACTTCACGACGAGCGGCCTGGCCGCGGCACGGCGGCGACTGACCACACTGACGCCTGACGATCTCGACGCGCAGCTCGCGCTGCTCGACCGCGCGCTGTCGGAGTCGACCACGTCAATGTTCCTGCCGGACCTGCCGGGGCCGCGACCGTCGGGCGCCGATGCGCTCGTTGCGGATGCCGAGTGGATTGCGGTTCAGCTCGAGGCGCGCGCCGTGCGTGACGGCGACGGGCTCGTGTGGCGCTACCGGCCGCACGTCGGTGGTGCCGGCTGGCGCGATCATCACCTGTACGACGGCACGACCGGCACGGCGCTGTTCTTCACCGCGCTTGCGCACGTGACCGGGCGCGACCGATGGCGACGCGTGGCCGACGGTGCGCTCGTGACGCTGCGGCAGCACCTCGAGCGACATCCTGTCGACACGCTGCCTGCGAGCGAGCCGATCGGGGCGGGCAACGGACTTGGATCGATCGCGTATGGTCTTGCGCTGGCAGCGTCACTGCGCGCCGACGTCTCGCTGCTGGACGCGGCAACTTCCGTCGCGCGCGGGATTGGTCCCCGTCTTACCCCCGATGGTTCGCTCGACGTCGTCAACGGCGCGGCCGGGGCCGCGCTGGCGCTGGTCGCGCTGCATCGGGTAGTTGGCGACCCGGCGCTGCTCGAAACGGCCGATGCCTGCGCGCAGGTGATCGTCGATCGTGCGACAACGACGAACGACGGCGGGCTGATGTGGCCTGGTGAGCGGGGAGTCACGCTGCTCGGTGTTGCGCACGGCACGGCCGGGATGGCGTGGGCGCTGGCGCGTGTCGCTCAGGCAACCGGCGATGCCGGACGGGCGCGCGCGGCCGATCGCGCGTACGCGTTCGTCCGCCGGTACTATCAGGCGGCCGTCGCGAACTGGCCGGTCGCCGTCGGAAACGACGACGCGGCAGCAGCCGGCGGAACGATGAACGGCTGGTGCCACGGCGCGCCGGGCATTGCGATCGCGTCGCTGACGGTGGCGCCGGACATCGTCGGCGCACTGCCGGACGCGCACGAGCCGCTGTTTCGCGCGATGGCCGCGTGGCAGCCCGTGCAGGCCGATCACGTGTGCTGCGGCAACCTCGCGCGCGCCGAGGCCCTGCTGGCCGCGGCGCGAGCCGACGACGGCGAGCTGCTCGAACGTGCCCGGACCATCGGCCGCCGCACCGTGGAGCGGGCGCGGCGCCGCGGACATTTCAGGCTCAGCGGTACAGGAACCGATTACCGGGTGTTCGATCCCGGCTTCTTCCAGGGGCTGGCCGGCATCGGCTATGAGCTGCTGCGGCTGGCGCGGCCGCGCGAGCTGCCGTCGGTCGTGGCGTTCGAGATGCCCGATTCGGCCGTGCGCTATGGTTCCCCGGGAGCGGAGTTCCCGGTGCTGTGAAAAGGGATGACGTCGGCGGCAAGCCGCCTCAGGGACAGGGTGATATGACGCTACGGACCTTTATTACTGCAGCCGGCATGCTGGTACTGGCGACGGGAACGGCCTCGGGACAGTCGGGGCCATCGGTGGCGGAGCTGCTGCCGACGCTCGTCGAACAGGCGGCGGTGATTGCACCGGGCCCCGCGGGTGAGGATCACAGCCGGCACTTTCTGCCCGACGAGGCGACGCTGGCGCCGCTGCGGGAACTGAACCGCGTCCTGGCGGTGCAGGTTGGTGCGTTTCCGGTCGGGCCGGTGACGCTGGCCGCGACACCCGCGGGGGCCGAGGGGGGCCATCACTCCGTCAGCGATGTCAGCGCGTTCACGGTAGGGAACAACCGGCTCACGCTCGGCGTCGGCTACCAGGCCACGACGTTCGCCACGCTCGACGACCTCGACCTCCGGTCGAGCGAGATCAATCTCTACCTGCCACATCGCGCGGGCGTCGATGAATCGGATCGCGACATGATGCGCCAGGTGGCCTCGATTCGCCTCAATCGCAAGGTCGCCTCGTTCGCGCTCACGTACGGCCTGAGCGATCGCGCCGACATCGGTGTGGTCGTGCCGGTCGTGCAGGTGGCAGCCGATGCACGGGTGACGAGCCACATTGTCCGCACCGCGACGGGCAGGAACACGGGCGTGCACCAGTTCGATCCGCTGGGCGGTGCGAACCGCACGCTGCCGCGGTACTGCTCGGAGCTCGAGTCGGTGCCGGTCGATCCCGAGTCGCTGCAGTGCCACGGCAGCGCTACCGCGCGCGGCATCGGCGACATCGTGCTGCGCGGTCGCTACCGGCTCACGGGCGGTGAAGCGGCCGTGGCCGTCGGGACCGATGTCAGGCTGCCGACCGGCAGCCGCGACAACTTCATCGGCCTCGGCGCGTTTCAGGTGCGTCCGGCCGTGATGGTGTCGGTGCCGGCGGGACGGTTCATTCCGCGTGCGCGCGTCGACTACACGTGGTCGGAGGGCGAACTCAGCCCGGCGCTCGGGTCCGTCGATCTCGAGGTGCCCGACGAAATCGGCGCTGCAGTCGGGCTCGACGCCCGGTTCCTCGGGCGTGCGGTGCTGGCGTTCGACGTCAACGTGCGCCGCATCGATGGCATCCGCGAGCTGACCACGACAACGCTCGAGTTTCCGTCGCGCGGTGCCGGGGCGCTGCCATCGGCGAGCTACCTGGGGCGTCGCGCGCTCGCGACGGGCGATGCGCGGGCGATCCTGCTGACGAACACGGCCGTCGGTCTGCGCGTGGCCATGCCGGGTGATGTCACGGCGCAGATGAGCGTGGTGGTGCCCGTTGGCAGCGCGGGGCTGCAGCCCGGGCCGATGGCGGTCTTTTCGGTGACGAGGGGTTACTAGAGCGATGACGGCCAACGCGCAGGCTGGCGCCGGGGATCTCGACGACGTTCAGAAGTTCACGCGCACGGTCGCGGCAGGCGAGTTCGTCTTTCGGGCTGGCGATGCCGGTGACGAGCTCTTCATCGTGCAGGATGGCCGCGTCGATCTGCTGGGGGCCGACGACGTGGTCGTCGAGTCGATCGGGCCGGGTGGTGTGTTCGGCGAGTGGTCGTTCTTCGAAGGCCGGCCGCAGGATGTGTCGGCGCGCGCGGCACTGGACGCGCGGGTGATTCATCTCGACCGGGCGGTTTTCGAGCGCATCACGGCGGAGGCGCCGCAGATTGCGGCCTCGATCGCGCGGCAGCTGGCGCGCCGGGCCGCCGCGGCGCGCGAGGCCGCCCGCGCCGCGCAGGCGCCTCAGCCTCAGGTCGCGCCCAGGGGGGAACCGACGCTCGTCGCCGAGGGCGGCCGGCAGGTGTTCCGGCTGGCGGGCTTCGACGAGGCCCTGGTCGGCCGGCCGGATCGCGCATCCGGCACCGTGCCCGAAATCGACCTTTCGCCGCTCGACGAGCAGCGGACGCTGAGTCGCCGGCACGCGAAGATCATCCGGCGCGGCGGGGCGCTGTTCGTGCGCGAGGAGCCGGGCGTGCGCAACGGGACGTTCGTCAATGGCGAGCGGCTCGGGGCCGGGCAGGAGGTCGAGCTGCGGGACGGCGATCTGGTGCAGTTCGGCTTCGTGAAGCTGGAGCTGCGGTGGCAATGAGCCTGCCGGGGCTGTGGTACGATCCGGGCTTCCGTTCAGAGGAGCGCCGGGGGCCCGCGTCGCGGGTCGGCGTACGAGGGTGTCAGTGAGTAATCCGCCCACCAGGATCGGGCGCTACGAAGTGCTCGAGCCGATCGGTCGCGGAGGGATGGGATCCCTCTACCTCGCGCTCGATCCGCTGCTCGACCGGCAGATTGCGATCAAGCTGCTCCGCGACGACGACGACGAGCTGCGCGAGCGGTTCGCGCGTGAAGCGCGCGCCGCCGCGCGCCTGCGCCATCCGAACATCGTCACGATCTTCGACGTCGGCGAGCACGACGGTCAGCCGTTCATTGCCATGGAGTACATCCAGGGGCAGACGCTGGCCGAGATCGTGCGCGGCAATGTCCCGCTGACGCTGACGCGCAAGCTCGAGCTGATCGAAGCGCTCTGCGACGGCCTGGGGTTCGCGCACCGCAGCGGCATCGTCCACCGCGACATCAAACCGGCGAACCTGATGATCGACGCCGATGGATCACTGAAGATCCTGGACTTCGGCATCGCGCGCGCCGCTGAGTCGTCGGGCATGACGCAGGCCGGCATGCTGATCGGCACGCTGAACTACATGTCGCCCGAGCAGGTCAGCGGCCAGCCGGTCGATGCGCGCAGCGACCTGTTCGCGGTCGGCGCCGTCTTCTACGAGCTGCTCACGTACCGGCAGGCGTTTCCGGGCGGGCTGATGGCGGGCGTGCTCAACAGGATCCTGTCGGGGCAGCCGGATCCGATCACGTCGATCGTTCCGGATCTGGATCCGGACATCGTGGCGATTGTCGAGCGCGCGCTGCAGAAGGAGCCTGACCACCGTTATCAGGACCTGGGCGCGATGCGACAGGACATCGCGGCCGTGCGCTCGCGGCTGACGCTGAGCGGCCAGGCGGCGACCGTCGTCGTGCCGCCGCCCGCGGCAGTCCCGGGCGACGCGCCTTCCAAGCCGTCGTCATCGGCGCGGCGCGCGGCGGACCTCGAAGAGATCGGTCGCCGGCGCAACGAACAGATACAGCGGCATCTGAGCGAGGCCGAGAGCCGTCTGGCGGCCGGCGAAGCCGAGGCCGCGATTGCGCTTGCCGAGCAGGCGCTGCTGCTCGACACGGGACACGCGAAGGCGCACGAGGTCATCGAACGGGCGCGGGCGATGGTCGAGGCGCGGCAGCTCGACGAAGCGCTGGAGGCGGCCGCCGGCGGACTGGCGAGCGGCGACCTGGCCGCAGCGGGAGAGCACCTGGCGCGCGCCGCCGGGATCGATCCTGACGCGCCCAGAGTGCAGACGCTGCGGCGATCGCTCGAGGACGCGATTGAGCGTGAGGAGGCGGCGCGGCAGAAGGAAGCGCTCGACGCGCGGGCGCGCGAGGCGGTCGACGAGGCGCAGCGCCGGTTCGCGGCAGGCGGCCGCGAGGAGGCGCTGGCGTTACTGGCCGGCTTCGTCCCGCCACACCCGCTCGTGGCGCGAACGCTCGAGCGGCTGCGGGCCGAAGCTGCGCGCCACGCCGAAAAAGAGCGTGCCGAAGCGGAACGCGCCGAACACGAGCGCGCGGAGCGCGAGCGTGAGCGGGAGCGCCTGGAACGGGAACGCCTCGCGCGGGAGCGGGAGGAACAGGCGGCGCGCGAGCGACAGGCGGCCGAGGAGAAGGCGCGCGCGGCACGCCAGAAGATTGCGTCGCCTGACGGCGGCGTCGATGCCGACGATCCGACGGTCCTGATCGTGCGCGACGCGCCGGCATCGGAAGCTGCAGCCGGGTGCGACGACGCGCAGGCGAAGCAGAAGGAAGAAGAGCCGCCGCCGGTTGAGCCGTCGAAGGTTTCAGCGCCGACGCCGGCGGCGAGCGAATCAGCGAAGAGCATGGCCGCCGCGGCACAGCGCGTCGGACCGCGGCCTGGAGCAGCGCCGGCCACAGGAAAGAAGGAAGCGGCCGGAGTTGCCGCGGCGCCGACGTCGGGGATCGACGCTTCACGCGGCAATGCCGTCAGGTACGGTGGTGCGGCCGCGGCCGGCGTCGTGCTCGTCGCCGCGCTTGGCTTCGTGTTCTCGGGAGGATCCCCGGACGAGGCCGTTCCGGTCGACAGCGGCACGGCATCGATTGCCGCGACCGACGCCGACGTGTCGGGGCCGTCACTGGAAGCGGCTGCCGGATCCGAAGGGGACAGCGGCGCTGCAGGCGTCGACGCCGGCAATCCTCCGGCGCCGGCCGATTCTCCCGCTGCTGCCGCACAGGCGTCACCGCCGCCGCAGGCACCGGCGGCGCAGCAGCCGGCTGCCGCGCCGCCACCGCCTCCGGCGCCATCGACGGCGGCGGCAGGAGCTGACGCGCAGCTTCAGCGCGAGCTCGATCGCCTCTTTGGCGATGCGAGCAGCCAGTGGGCCACCGGCAACCGGCAGGCGGCGCTGAAGACGGTCGAAAGTGCGCTCGGGCGCCGGCCGGGCGACGAACGATTCACGGGCCTGGCTTCACAGATGCGCGGCGACGCGCAGCGCCGCGCCGAGACGGCGCGGAACAGCGCGCGCGAAGCTGGCGCGGCGGCGACTGCGCTCGATGCCTACGGCAACGGCGAGAACCTGCTCGGCCAGGCGGTGCGCGAGTCGAGTGCGATCGACGCCGCCCGCGCCTTTCTGGCGGCCGAGGCGCAGTTTGCGGCCGCGGCCGGCGAGGGGCGGAAGCTGGCGGCCGCCGCGCGGGAGCGCGAGCTCGAGCAGCAGCGGCAGGCCGAGGCGAAAGAGGCGAGCGCCGAGAACGCCCGCGCCGCCGACGAGCAGGCGATCCGCGACGTCGTCGAGCGCTACCGGCAGGCGTACAACACGCTGAACGCCGACGCCGTGTCGGCCGTGTTTCCGTCGGCGCCGGTTGCTGCGCTGCGCAGGACGTTCAGCAGCTTCGAGTCGCAGACGGTCACCTTCAGCAATGTCAGCGTCACGCTCGACGACGCCGGCACCGCGGCCACCGTTCGTGCGCAGGTGCGCACCGTGGTGAAGCCGCGCGGCGCGTCGGAACAGACGTCCAACTCTTCCATGACGCTGACCCTTCAGAAGAAGGGCAGCTGGATCATCACCGCCCGACAGTAGGGCCGACGGGCCGGACGCACCGGGGCAACGGATGCTGCAAGCACACGGAGTGACCCACCCGGGTCACGTCAGAAAGGTGAACGAGGACTGCGTCGCCTTCGATCTCGATCTCGGCCTGTTCATCGTGGCCGACGGGATGGGCGGGCACAATGCCGGCGAGGTGGCCTCCGCGCTTGCGACCGAGTCGGTGATGTCGTTCGTGCGCCGGACGCAGGAGGGTGACGATGTCACCTGGCCGTACGGGATCGACCGCGCGCTGAGCTTCCACGCCAACCGGCTCATGACCGCGATCCGGCTGGCCAATCGCCGGGTGTTCCGCACGGCGGAGAATCGCGACGAGCTCAGCGGGATGGGCACGACAATCGTCGCCGGTCTGGTCGATGGCGACATGCTGGTCTTTGCCGGCGTCGGCGACAGTCGCATCTATTCGCTCGCCGACGGTGCGCTGACGCAGCTGACGACCGACGATTCGTGGATCGCCACGCTGCGCGGGACGCCCGCCGAGGTGCCGCCCGGCGTGAAGCATCCGATGCGCCACGTGCTGACCAGTGTGGTCGGTGCGCGCGAGCAGCTCGATCTGCAGGTGCTCGAGCGGCGGCTGCGGGCCGACGAAATTCTGCTCTTCTGCAGCGACGGACTGCACGGAGAGCTGTCGGACGAGCAGATCGCCGAGGTGCTTGCGACGTCCCCGGATCCGGAGGCCGCGGCCACCCGCCTGGTTGCGGCGGTTCTCGAAGGCCGGGCGCCCGACAACGTCACGGCACTCGTCGTCAGGCAGCGGGCGTAACGGACGTGCCGTAACGGTCACGAACGGACAACGAGAGGTTCGTTCGCTGACAGAAACGTGATCCGCCGTGTGGCGGATCGCGCATCCGGAAGGCTTTTCGCGCGGTGCTATACTCCGCGCGGCCGGATTGTCCGTGTCATGAATCGGAGGTTCAGCGTGTTCAATCGACGCGTGTTGAGTGCCGCCATCTGCGGCATGCTGATGGTGCCGGCTGCGGCCGCGGCTCAGGGAGAGGCGCCGCTGTCGCAGATGCTTACCCGGCTGATCCAGAGCGAAATCTGGCTCGCGCCGCCGCCGCCCGGCTTTCCGTCGCACGAGGCGCACTTCATCCCCGGCGAGGATCAGCAGCTCGCGCCCTACCTCTTCAACCAGCAGATCGTCACGCAGCTGGCCACTTTCCCGATCGGTTCATCGTCGGGCGGGTTCAGCTTCACGTTCGATCCATCGCTGGGCGTCTTCCAGAGGGCGAGCGATACGTTCGGGCCGGCCTTCGCGGAGCGCGCGCTGACGAACGGCCGCGGGCGCGTCACGTTCGGCGCCAACTATCAGCGGTCGAGCTATGGGTCGTTCAACGGCCAGTCGCTCGACGGCGGCGACATCACGTTCTATCTCCGCCACATCGATTCGGGCGGCCTGTTCTTCGAGGGCGATGTCGTCGAGGCGAAGCTTGCGCTCGATCTCGATTCGACGACGACATCGTTCTTCGTCAACTACGGCGTGACGGACAACTTTGACATCGCCGTCACCGTGCCGATCGTCAACGTCAGCATGGACGCACGGGTCGACGCACGCATCCTGCGGCTGGCTACCGGCGAGGGATCGCCGATTCACTCGTTCGAGGGTGGCGCGTCGTCGAAGACCTTCCCGGCATCGGGCAGCAGGACCGGCATCGGCGACATCCTCTTCCGGACGAAGTACCGGTTCGTCGAGGCGCAGGGCGGCGGCATGGCCGTCGGCGTCGACCTGCGGCTGCCCTCGGGTGATGCCGAGAACCTGCTCGGTACCGGCGCGGCCGCGCTTACCGGGACGCTGATCGGTTCGTCGGTGCACGGACGTCTCGCGCCGCACTTCAATGCGAGCTTCACGATCGCCGGCGAGGGTGACGTCGTCCAGACGGCGAACGAGTTCGGGTACAAGGCGGGCGTCGAGTTCGCGGCGGCGCCGACCGTGACGCTCGTCGCCGATCTCATCGGCCGGACGCTGCTCGATGTCGGGCGGCTGCAGCTGGCCGATACGGTCTGGCGCTACACCGACTCCCAGGGCGAGCAGTTCTCGACGACGCTCCGCGAGTACGAGCGCGTCTCGGGCTCGCTGAACCTGGTGAGCCTCGCCGTCGGCGGGAAGTTCAACGTGGCCGCCGACACGCTGATTTCGGCGAACCTGCTGATCGCGCTGAACGACTCGGGGCTGGTCGCGCGCGTGACACCGGTCGTCGGCCTCGACTTCTCGTTCTGACAGCTGCCTGACTCCGCCGCCGGTGTGCAGGGGACCGCTCCGATCCCTGCGCCGGCGGCGTGTCGTTTCCGGCAACCGACTGAGAGCACGGCATGCCGGGCCGTGCCCTCAGCCGCAGACAGGCGCACGCCTACCGGAGAAGAATCGAGACGCCGGTCGTGAAGCGGTTCACCCGCTGCGCCTCGTTCGTGTTGAAGACGAAGAGCCGGTAGTCGGCCGTCAGGCCGAGCCAGTCGCTGAGGCGGTAGGTGAGCCCGCCGCCAAGGTTGCTGGCCGCGTGCGTGACCCGGTCGAGCGTCGCGATGGAGCCGAGCCCGGGAATGGGTTCGTCGACCATCATCGTGTTGAACGCGCCGACGCCGGCCGTCAGGTACGGGAGCAGGCGCGCCCGCTCGGGCACCTGGTAGTAGACGTTGACGTTGTAGTGGAACGCGTTGGCCCGCTGGCTGTCGTCGACGGCGGGGCCGGTGGCACCCGGGATGACCGTCTCGAACTCGAGCGGCTTGCCGCGGAACGTGCCGGCTTCGCCGACGAGTGACCAGCCGTTGCCGAGCTCATAGCCGGCTGAGGCCATTGTCGTGGGCGCGGTACCGACCGTGCCGAACGACGGACCGATAGTCGCGTTCACGTGCCAGGGCCGGACGTGGTCGACGCCCGGCGTCGCCGTCTGCGCTGAGACCTGTGAGGCGGGAAGCGCCAGGATGGTCACCAGCGCGCCGAGAACAGCAGCTCGTCGCATAAGCAACCTTCCTTTCCCTGTCAGTTGTCGATTCGGGTTGCGGCGATCCGCGAGGTCGCCGCGGGACGGCGGTCGAATGCCGCCGTCCGGCGCTATTGCTATCTGCTACAGACGGAGTGTACCCGCCGGAGGGTTCAGTTGCCAGTAGCAAGCCGGCGATCGAGCCTCCGGCCGGTCTCGAGCACGATGGCCGGCAGCGCCTCGACGTCGGCCGCTGCGGTATGGAAGTTCACGATGCAGGCCCGCAGCACGTATTTCCCGTTCACCACGGCGTTCGAGACGAATGTCCGGCCTTCGCGCTGCAGGGTGTTGACCAGTTCCCGGTTGAGGCGGTCGAGATAGGCGGCGGCCTCTTCATCGTCGGCGGCCGCTTCCTGCAGGCGTTCCGGGACGAACCGGAACGTGGTGATGCTGAGGTTCTGGCTGACCAGCTCGAGCTCGAGCTCGGCATCGATCAGGCCCGCCATCCGCCGCGACAGAAGGATGTCGGTCGTGATCGACTCGCGGTAGCCGGTCACTCCGGCCTGCTGCAGCGCCAGCCAGACCTTGAGCGCCCGGAAACCGCGCGAGTTCTGCATGCCGAAGTCGACGTAGTTGAGCTCGTGCTCGTCGCGATGGTAGTAGGGCGGGTGATAGGCGAAGGCGCCCCGGAGCCGTTCCCGATCGCGGACCAGCGCGCAGCCGGCCTCGATCGGCGCGTAGAGCCACTTGTGCGGGTCGACGGCCACCGAGTCGGCGAGCTCCAGGGCCCGCAGCTCGGGCGGAGCCTCTGGCGACAGCACGGCAAAGCCGCCGTAGGCGGCGTCGACGTGGAACCAGATGCCGCGCTCCCGGCAGAGCGCGGCCAGTTCGGCCAGAGGGTCGACGGCCCCGGTCGACACCGTGCCCGCCGTCCCGACGACCAGGAAGGGCAGGTCGCCCGCGGCTACGTCGTCGTCGAGCTGCCGCGTCAGCGCGTCGAGGCGCATGCGCTGGTGGCTGTCGGTGGGGATCCAGCGGATGGCCGCGGTGCCGATGCCCGAGAGATCGGCGGCCTTCTGAATCCAGGTGTGCGTCTCGGCCGAGCAGTAGACGCGCAGGCGACGGCTGCCCGCCGCCACGCCCTCGGCCCGGACGTCCCAAGGCGCTCCCGCTGCCCGTGCGGCGAAGAAGCAGGCGAAGTTCGCCATGTTGCCGCCGCTTACGAGCAGTCCGCCGGCATCGACCGGGTAGCCGACGAGCTGTGCAATCCAGCGGACCGTGGCGGCTTCGATTTCCGTGGCGGCCGGCGCGAGCCGCCAGCTGCCGACGTTGGCGTTGAGGGCCGACGCGATGAAATCGCCGAGCACCCCGATGGGTGCGGGCGGCGCCGTGATGTAGCCGAAGAAGCGTGGATGTGCATTGAAGAGCGAATGGTCGAACAGCCGATCGACCAGGCGCTCGAGGAGCACGTCGGGCTCGACGCCCGCGTCCGGCAGGGGACGTTCCAGATTGAAGGCCTTCCGGACCTCGGCGGGCCTCGGGTCGCGTGTCACCGGCCCGTCCGGAATCCGGCTCATGCGGTCGGCGAGCTCGTCGACGAGCCGGTGCCCGAGGGCCTGGAAGCGCTCCCGGTCGATCGACAGCGGGAGGCGGCGCACAGCGGAAGGCGACAGCTGATCAGCGGCCATGCGACATGGTAGCCGGGAGCGGGCGCGGACTGGATCGGGGCGGCGGCACGATGCGATCCTGTTCGGCGTGTCGACGAGCGCCTCCGACCCACGGGCCCTCCAGCTTTACGACCCCGACCAGGATCTTCCACGCCTGGCTGCGCTCGAAGCGCAGCTTGCCGAGCGGGAACGTGCGCTCGAGGCAATGAAGCTCGAGCTGCAGGAGCTGCAGGATCGCTACCTTGCGGAGATCGGGTCGCTGTACCGCGAACTGGCCGTCATCGAGCAGCAGGCGCTCGAGGCCGAGGTGCGCGCCGGCCTGCGTCCGCCGCCCCACGAAGCCGACGTCGACGAGGTCCCGGAGGTCGACGGGCAGGCCGACGCTGCCGACGCTGCCGATGCTGCCTGCGGGGCGCCGGCGCCGCCGTCCGATCTGCTCAAGCGCGTCTTCCGCGACGTTGCGAAGTCGCTTCATCCCGACCTCGCCATGGACGACGCGGCGCGGCTGCGGCGGCACTCGCTGATGGCCGAGGCGAACCGGGCCTACGCAGAGCGCGACCACGACCGCCTGCTGCTGATTCTTCGCCGCTGGGAGGCCGGTCAGGATGCCGAGCCGGTCGACGATCCGGACGCCGAACGGGAGCGCCGACGCCGCCGGTTCGCCCGGATCGAGGAGCGGCTCGCCGAAATCGAGACCGAGTTCATCGAGCTGCGCAACTCGGGCATCGCGCGGCTGAAGCACAAGATCGATGAAACGCGCCGGCAGGGCTGGGATCTGTTCGCCGAAATGAAGCTGCAGGTGCAGTCCGACATTGCCCGGGCCCGGGCGCGGCTCAAGGCGGTCGAGCAGATGGTGGGAATCCGGACGCCCGGCCGGCCGGATTCGATCTGACCCTCCCGCTCGCGACCCGACGTCGTTACGGATGCGCCGTGGACGCTGGCGGCCGCCGTGCGGCGGCGTTCGTGCGCGCGGCCACCCGGCCTTCGAGCCAGGCGTCTGCCGAGAACCGGCCGGCGCCGTGCGTTGCCAGGAACAGGCCCAGGGCGATGAGCACGCCGGCGGGAAACGATGCCCTGATCCCCCCGAATCGATCG
The DNA here is from genome assembly GCA_003242705.1 of Acidobacteriota bacterium. Lineage (GTDB taxonomy): Bacteria > Acidobacteriota > Vicinamibacteria > Vicinamibacterales > SCN-69-37 > SCN-69-37. The sequence continues at coordinate 6,258 of QGVF01000059.1, read as the reverse complement.
ACCATCACGATCGCCACCACGAAGTTGACGATGCACACGAGGCCGGCCCATCGCGTGAAGAGGCCGGCGATGAAGCTCAATCCGACGAAGAACTGAGCCCACACCGACAGCCGCGCCGAGGCTGACGGAGCCGGGAAGCCGTATCCCTCGAGGAAGTCGACGAACTCCTGCATGTGCGCGGCGCTGCTGATGTTGTCCCAGACGCCCCAGACCAGGAACCCGCCGACGAACACGCGGAGGATGAGCAAGGTGTGATCCCCGTAGCGGCTGAGCCAGGGCAGCGTCGCGCGTTCCGTCATCGATCGCCCATTGTGTTCATCGCGCCAGCGGTGGACGTGCGAGCGCCACGGCCGGCTCGACGTGCTGCACGAGCCAGGTGCTCGACGGCCTGACGAGCCTCAGCCGCAGTTCGTGGTGGCGCTCGTCGACCCGTACGCTCAGCGTGGCCGTTGCCGAGCGACCATCCGTTCCGACGGTGACGTCGAGCCCAGTGATGTCGACGTGCGAGACGCGGCTTCCCTGAACGATCGGCCGCACCGCGCCGATCACGGCCTCACGTCCCTCGATTCGCCGTTCGTCGTCGACGACGACCGTGATGTCGGGGGCGAGCGCCGAGCCGGGTCGGGAGAGGCGTGCGAGTCGCTCGAGGTCGGATTCGCCTGGGCGCGGAGACATTGTCTCGACCAGTTCCGAGATCCGCGCCCGCACGGCGCGTTCGGCCGTCGGCCACCAGAGCCACGCGGCGATCAGGACACCGATCACGAACAGCGCCGGCGCGTAGCGCTTCATCCGATCAGGCGACCCAGGATTCGGTCACGGGAAGCCACGCCGAAGTCGTGATTGTGCTCGGCCATGCTCCGGTTGTCGCCGATCACGTAGTACTCGTCGATCCCCAGCCGCACTTCCCCGACGTTCCAGGGGATCCGGTAGCGGACGTACGGCTCGTCGAGCGGCCGGTCATCGACGAACACCACGCCGTTGGCAATCCGGACGCGTTCGCCGGGCAGGCCGACAATCCGCTTGACGAGCACCGCGTACCGGCCGGGAATCGCAATGGCGACGACGTCACCGCGCTGCGGGTCCGATGTCAGGTAGGCGAGGCGGTTGAGCAGCAGCAGCTGTCCTTCGTCGTAGGCCGGCATCATGCTGATGCCGACGGCCCTGATCGGGCTGATCACGTACTGCGCCACGAGCAGCAGCGCGGCCGCGACCACGCCGGCGCGGATGAGCGTGCGTCCGGGTGACGATCCGAGGATCAGGCGTCGCATCCCGCCTAGCGCGTCGCCGGCTCGCGGAACGACCGTTCTTCGACGTCGTACGGATCGGTCGAGACCGGGTGGTCGCGCCAGAGCCAGCGGAGCATCTCGGGAATCATCGGGCCTCCCATCGACTGGCCGTGGGTGTTGATTCCCCAGACGTAGTTCAGGTCGTAGCCCTTTTCCTCGAGCGCGTCCTTCATGCGCACGTTCTGCAGGAACCAGTCGCGTTCGGCGTTGTACTGGCCGCCGCGACCGATCCCGCGGTTGTCGTTGCGTCCGCCGTTGAGAAAGATGCGCAGCGGCTTCTTCTCGCTGGCGCGGATGATGTCCGGATACTGGTGTCCGCCGCGAAGGTTCGTGAAGCTGCCGACGATGCTGAGGACCTTGCTGAACTGATCGGGGTAGTGCCAGGCGACGGTGAAGGCGGCAATCGCGCCGCTGCTGGTGCCGCCGATGCCGCGCCGCCGGGGATCATCGGCGATGTTGTACTCCTTCTTCAGCGCCGGCAGCAGCTCTTCGACGATGACCTTCGCGTACCTGTCGTCGAGCGCGTTGTACTCCTGCGGCCGGTTCGTCGTGCGGTCGCCCCACTCCTTCGGGTTCGGCTCCGGCTGATCCGGCCGTCGTCCGGGATTGATGAACGCGGCGATCATCACCGGCAGCTCGCGTCTGTAGATGAGGTTGTCGAGCACGTTCGGCACACGCGCCGACCCGTCCATGTCGATGAACGCCTGGCCGTCGTTGAAGATCATCAGGTCGGCCGGCTCGGCCGGGTCGTACTGCGCCGGCACGTACACCCAGTAGGTGTGCTGCGTGCCCGGATAGTTGGGGCTGTCGAGCAGGTAGAACGGTCCGCGCAGCTCGCCCTTCGGCACGCCCTCACGCTCGAGTGAATCAGGACCGAGCGTGTAGTAGCGGTTCATTTCGGGACCGAACTGCGGTACCGGCCGGTCCGCCTGCTGGTCGGCTGCCGGCGCCTGTGCTGCGGCGCCCGCCGCAAGACACACGGCTGCCGCCGCCATGGCGAAGGACGACACGGCCGTTCGCTTCGAGGGCATCTGGGGCATGGGCTGGACTCCCGGGAGCGGAACCATACCACACCATGGCACCGGCTCCGCCCGGGAGGATGTCCCCTGCCGATGACGGCCGGACTGTTGCGCCGACGGCGTCAGGAGAGCCCGCGGACGAGCTCGGTCCGTTCCTGCGGACTCAGGGTCGGCAGGACGTATCGGCGCACGCGGCAGCCGCCGAGCTCGAGGGGCAGCATGACGGCGGTGCTCCGCACGCCGAGATCGCCGTCGACGATCGTCAGGGCGGGCAGCAGCCGGCGGGCACCGACGAGGAGGGCTTCGACGATCGGTGCCGTCGCCGAGCCGATCGCGTACGGTGCCGGCGGCCACAGTTTCGGGACGGCCTGCGAAATGGCCAGCAGCCGATGGGCGGGCACCCTGTCGGTGAGCAGCGTTCCATCGGTCGTGGCTGCCGACCATCCGACGACGAGCGCGGGCGGCCGTCCGGCCACGGTCAACTCGACCGACGCAACACCCAGCTCGAGTCCGGCCAGGGCACGGACCGCCCCGACGACAGCCGTGGCTGCCGTGCCGACCATGCGAGCCGTGGAGATGCCGAGCTCCGCGTGGGCCTTCTCCATCAGCCAGACCTGCGAACCCGCTGCGAAGACCAGCGTTGCGTTCGTGCCGGCGCGCACCAGCCGGTTCACGAGCGCGAGTCCGCGTTCTCCCTCCCACGGCCCGTCGGCCGAGTCGTCCGCAATCACGATGACGGGCGACCCGACCGCTGCCAGCTCTGCATCCGATGCGGTGAGCCGGACGTCAAAATTTTCCACGGGGCCACTCTGCAGGATGTCGAGCGCCTTGCCGGCGGCCAGTGTGGCGTTCGAGTCGATCAGGCGGATCGAACGGATGCGGCCGCGCTGGGCGAGGCGATGCGCGATCGACGCGCCGATCGGGCCGGCGCCGAGGATGGAGACCGTGGGCACGGGGGTATTCTATTGCCCTCGATACGCCATCGCGCCCGGTGGATCGGCCGCCGGACGTTCGACGCGCACCTACACCGGAAGCAGGATCATCCATGTCGCATCACGCACTCGTCACCGGCAGTTCCCGCGGTATCGGCCTTGCGATTGCCCGCGCCATCGCACGATCGGGCGGCAGCGTGATGATTACCGGCCGCGATGCGTCGGGCGTCGACGAAGCCGTGCAGTCGCTGCAGGGCGCCGGCGGACAGGTTGCCGGCACGGTCATGGACGTCACCGATCCGGCCGCGGTCGCTGGAGCGGTCAGGGCTGCCGAGCGCGCCTTCGGCACGCTCGATGTCGTGGTCAACAACGCGGGTATCGGCCACTATGGCGACATCGCGACGTTCAGCGACGAGCACTGGCGGGCGGTGCTCGACACCAACGTGACGGGGCCGTTCAACGTGATGCGCGCGGCGATTCCTGCCCTGCGGCGCGCCGGCGGCGGCTGGATCATCAACATTGCGAGCCTGGCGGGCGCGCATCCATTTGCCGGCGGCGGGGCGTACTGCGCGTCGAAGGCGGCGCTCATCGCGCTGTCGGAGTCGGCCATGCAGGAACTGCGGGGCGACGACATCCGCGTCAGCGTCGTCCTGCCCGGATCGGTGGCCACGCGCTTCTCGGGCCGGAGCGCGGGCGACGATTCCTGGAAGCTGTCGCCCGACGACGTGGCCGAGGCCGTCATGGGCCTGCTGCGACACCCGGCGCGGAGCCTGCCGAGCCGCATCGAGATTCGCCCGGCGCGGCCGAAGAAGGGGTAGTCGTGCAGATCGAGCTGGCTTCGGTACCGCCGTTCTACAAGAACGGCTACGTGGTGGCCTGCGAGGAGACGGGCGAGGCGGTCATCATCGACCCGGGCGACGAGGTCGATGAGCTGCTTCGCGTCGTGCGCGCAACGGCCTCCGACGTCAAGGCCATTCTGCTCACGCATGCGCACCTCGATCACATCACCGGCGTCGGCCGCGCGAAGGCCGAGCTCGGCGTTCCGATCTGGCTCCACCGCGATGACCTCTTCCTGTACGACGGCATCGTCGAGCAGGGCCTGATGTTCGGCCTCGAGGTCAGCCGCCAGCCGCCGGTCGACTGCTTCTATGAGCCGGGCATTGCGTTCCGGTTCGGGCGCTACGTGGCCGAGCCGCTGCACACGCCGGGACACTGCCCGGGCGGCGTGTGCCTGGCCATCGGCCGCACCGACGAGGATCGCCGTGAGCTGTTCGTTGGCGATACGCTCTTTGCCGGCTCGATCGGGCGGACGGACCTGCCGGGCGGCAGTCAGGAGCAGCTGCTGCGATCGATTGTCGACGTCCTGCTGCGGTTTCCCGATGACACGGTCGTGCATCCCGGGCACGGACCGGATACGACCATCGGCCGGGAACGGGCGACGAACCCGTTCCTGATTCACGTCTGACGCGCGCCGGCACGCGGCCGGCGCGCCGTACCGGAGGGGGAGCGATGCGGAGAGCGAAGCTTTCGAGACGGACGATCGGACTGATCGTCGCCCTGGCCGTCGCGTGTACCGCGGCGGCCTGCAGCCGTTCGGACGAACCACCCGTCGTGACGGGGGCCGGCACGGCCGGCGACGCGGGTCCGTCTGCTGAAGTCATCGGCACGCTGCCGGACGGTACCACCGTGGAGCGTTTCACGCTCCGCAACGCGACCGGCATGGAGGTGACGGTGGCAACGCTCGGCGCCGCGATTCACTCCATCCGGACGCCGGACCGCAGCGGCGCCCTCGGCGACGTAGTGCTCGGCTTCGAGACACTCGACCAGTGGGTGGCCAATCCGCCGTACTTCGGCGTCATCGTCGGCCGCTATGCCAACCGGATTGCGGGCGGACGCTTCACGCTCGACGGCACCACCTACACGCTGGCCACCAACGACGGTCCGAACCACCTGCACGGCGGTACGCGTGGCTTCGACAAGGTGGTGTGGCAGGCCGAACCGCTCCCTACGGCAGGAGGGCAGGCTGTCCGGTTCAGCTACGTCAGTCCCGACGGCGAAGAAGGCTACCCCGGCACGCTCACGGTGAACGTCACGTACACGCTCACCGATGACAACGAGCTGCGCCTCGACTACGAAGCAGCGACCGATGCCCCGACCGTCGTCAATTTGAGCAACCACGCCTATTTCAACCTTGCCGGCGACGGCACGGTGCTGGATCACGAGCTGCAGATCGACGCCGATCGCTACACCCCGGTCGATGCCACGCTCATTCCCACGGGAGAGCTGGCGCCGGTCGAGGGAACACCGTTCGACTTCCGATCGCCCACGCCGATTGGCGCGCGTATCGATGCCGACCACGAGCAGATCGCGATCGGCGGCGGCTACGATCACAACTTCGTCCTGAACGGGACCGCGGGCGATCTGCGCACAGTGGTGCGCGTCTACGAGCCGACGTCCGGCCGCACGCTCGAGGTCGACACGACCGAGCCGGGGCTGCAGTTCTACAGCGGCAACTTCGGCAGCCCGATCGAGGGACGCGGCGGTCGGACGTATCCGCGGCACGCCGGCTTCTGTCTCGAGACGCAGCACTTCCCCGATTCGCCGAACCAGCCGTCGTTTCCATCGACGGTCCTGCGTCCGGGCGAGACCTTCACCTCGACGACCGTCTTCCGGTTCGGAGTCCGTCCGTGAGCGGCAGGCAGCTCGGAGCGTGTCGTGAGTGATCTCACCGCTGCCGACCTCGTTCGGGCGGCGCGGCGGCACGGGTTCGAGCTGATGCCCGCCGGTCGCGACGTCGACGCGACCGGCGCGGACTTCATCGTCGCGCACGCGGTCGATCTCGACGATGTGGCCTGGATCGTCAAGGCACCACGGCGCGCCGATGTGATGGTGCGGGCCGATGCCGAGCGGCGCGTCCTCCGGCTGCTCAGGGAGCGCCTGACGGTTGCCGTTCCCGACTGGCGCCTTTGCGCCCCCCCCGGAAGCCCTACTCCCCGGGCACGGGGCAACCCGGCCGCGGGG
>QGVF01000058.1 GCA_003242705.1 Acidobacteriota bacterium | reverse complement strand
GCGTTGCCGCCGCCAGTGCCACCGTCCGGCGCCCCTGCCGGAAGGCCGCCCACAGCAGGAACGGCACGCAGAGGAACTCGAGCGGATAGTTCTGCACGTCGCTCGGGAAGCGGCCCGCGAAGACGGCGAGCGAAACGGCCGTGAGCGCCGTGAGGATGACGACCGCCTCAACGAGCGGCAGGATCCGCAGCCGTCCGAGCGGGTTCGCCACCCAGAGCAGCACGAGCGGCGTCACGAGTACGGCACCTGACAGCGACGCGAGCCACCACGACATCCAGACGAGGCCGATACCCGACCAGGCTGCGGCGCCGGCAGCCACGGTGGCGACCGCGGCAATCGACGCCGACAGCGGCGCAGCCGCAAGCGCGACGATCACTACGACCTTGAGGATCGTGTCGGGCCGCTGGAACGCCTGCATGCCGCGCGCGAAGCGCTCGACGAGCAGCGACGCCAGGCCGGCTTCCATCGTCAGTCCGGCGGCCGTGACGAAGGACCAGCCGACGTTGGCGCTGTCGATGTAAAGCGTGCCGGCCGCTCCGGCAAATACGGCGGGCCAGACTGCGCGGCCGAAGCCGAGCATGGCCGCCAGCGCCAGGCCGCTGCCCGGCCAGGTGACGACCGTGAAATCAGGACGGAGGCCGCCGGGCACGAGGCCCAGCGAGCCGATGGCGAGATACCCCGCCAGCAGCGCAAGCTGCCCGAAAAGGCGCCGGTGCGTCGGTGAGGAGAGGGCCATGGTCTACCCGCGCGACCAGCGAAATTTGCAGGTCCTGTGCCAGAGAAGAAGCTTCAGATCGGCCTGAGAACAGCGTATTCGTCGGGCGATACGGCCCGAACCGGCACTTTCTTACCGGGTAAATCGAACCCCGCTCAGCCCGCTCCGGTCCACTCCTGCACCTCGTTCGTCGAGCGCCGGCGGGCCGCGCTCTTCTTGGCCGACTTCTGCACGTAAAGCGCACGGTCGGCGGCGCTCAGCAGCGTGGCCGGCGCATGACCGTCGTCCGGATAGATGGCGATGCCGGCGCTGACGCTCAGCTTCGGACCGTCGGCCTCCTCCTCGAGGCGCGCGTGCGTGCGCTGGACGACGAGCGCGGCGCCTTCGAGATCGGTGTCGGGCAGCACGGCCACGAACTCATCGCCACCGTACCGGGCGGCGGTATCAGTCGTGCGCAACGCCGACGTGAGCACGGCGGCAAAGCGCATGACGGCACGGCTGCCCGCCAGGTGGCCGAGCTCGTCGTTGATCCGCTTGAGCCCGTCGAGATCGAAGAAGATCACGGCAAAGCGTCGGCCATGGCGGCGCGCCCGCGCGATCTCGTCACCGATGACATCGTTCAGGCGCCGGTAGTTCGCGAGGCCCGTCATCGGATCGGTCACCGCCAGCTCCACCAGCTGCTGCCGCGCCTCGGCATAGTCGGCCGACACGGCGGCAAGCGCTGTCGTCATCACGGCAAGCGCCATCACGAACAGCAGGACGATGACGAGCGAGTCGAATGGTGTCGCGCGCACGAACGGCCCGTAGCCGGCAAGTGTGCCGGCTGTCGCGACAGTGCCGAGCACGAGCAGCGCCACCGCGGACACCTGCTGGCCGAGGCGGAAGGCCGACCAGAGCAGGACCGGGATGCCGAGCAGCTCGGTGGGATAACCACGCAGGTCGACCGGAAAGCCGGCGAAGGCGATGAGCGAGACGACCGTCACCGTCAGCAGCAGCGCGGCCACTTCGATGATTCGATCGACGGGCCATCGCTCCCGGCTGCGGCTTGCCAGCACGATCGGAGGAGCCATCAGGAGCATGCCGAGCGTGCTGCCGAGCGCGAGCGCGATCCAGATCGTCGCGACGTCGACTCCCGTCGCCAGACGCGTGATCACGATTGCCGCGGTGTTGAACGTTGCACCGAAGATCGCGGCGGCCAGCACCGCAACGCCGGCGAAGCGGAAGCTGTTGCGCGGGTTCTGCAGCGCGTGCCGGCCGGCCGCGTAGCGATTCACCAGGTAGGCGGCCAGAACGGACTCGGCGGTGTGACCGGCGGCCAGCAGCAGGACGGCAGGCAGCGGCGCACCGGTCCACAGGACGACCACTGCTGCCGCGCCAAAGACCACCGGCCAGAGGCTGTATCCGAGCACCAGCAGTCCGCCGAGCGCGATGCCCGAAGGCAGCCACAGCAGCGTGGTCCCCGGCGGTGAGAAGCCGTAGCGGTGCCCGAGGATTCCCAGTACGACATATCCAGCTGCCAGTGCAGTCGTCTGCAGCGGATTGTGCGCGACGGTCGCGCGCACGGTCTGGAGGAAACGCGCCATCGATCCGGCGCCGGCTGGTGCAGGTTCCGTACCGCGGATGCACCACCTGCCCGGAGTAGCGTGCGGGCCGTTGAACCCGTCGCGGCCCGCACGCCCGTTGCAGTTTCGTTGCGCCGATTTCAGTACGCGTCGACGGCCGACGCACCCGACACCGGTCGCCCGGGTGCCTCAGCGGCCCGCGCGTGCAATCTCGTCATAGAGGCAGGCCGAGGCCACGATTCCGTTGTGGAAGTTTCCGAGATCGAGCCGCTCGTTCGGCGCGTGCGCATTTTCGTCGGGCAGCCCGATGCCGAAGAGCACGGCGGGAAGCCCCAGCTCGCGCTGGAAGGTCGAGATGACCGGAATCGATCCGCCCTCGCGGCAGTACACCGGTGCCTTGCCGAAGCCCTGCTCGATCGCGCGCCCGGCCGCCTGCACGAACCTGTTGTCGTACTCGGTAATCCACGGTCGGCCGCCGTGCATGCGCGTCACCTTCACATCGACCGTTTTCGGCGCGATCTTCTTCACGTACGCCTCGAACTGATCGCCGATGCGGTCGGGATCCTGATCGGGTACCAGGCGCATGCTTACCTTCGCCATGGCGGTCGCAGGAATGACGGTCTTCGCCCCCTCGCCCGTGAACCCGCTGAGCAGGCCGTTGATCTCGAACGTGGGCCGCGCCCACAGCCGCTCGAGCGTCGTGTAGCCGGATTCGCCGGACAGCTTCGGCGCGCCGATGCTGCGCTGGAACTGCTTCTCGTTGAACGGCAGCCGTCGCCACGCCGCCCGCTCTTCGTCGGACAGCGGGCGCACGTCGTCGTAGAAGCCGGGAATCTTCACGCGCCCGCTCCGGTCCTTCATCTGCGCCAGGATCTGGACGAGCGCCATCGCGGGATTGACGACCGCCCCGCCGAACGACCCCGAATGCAGATCCGTGGAGGTCCCGCGCACGTCGATCTGGAAGTAGGCAAGCCCGCGGAGTGAGTAGCAGATCGACGGCACCCCACGGTCGAACATCGCCGAATCGGAGACAACGACGACGTCGGCCTGCAGCAGATCCCGGTGCGTCTGCACGAACTCTTCGAGGTGCGCCGACCCGACTTCTTCCTCGCCCTCGATGAGCAGGCGGATGTTGACCGGCAGGCGCCCTTCCTGGCTCAGCCAGGCCTCGATGGCCTTCAGGTGCATGAAGACCTGGCCCTTGTCGTCGGCCGCACCGCGCGCGTAGATCTCGCCGTCGCGCACCGTCGCCTCGAAGGGCGGCGACTCCCAGAGCTCCACCGGGTCGACCGGCTGAACGTCGTAGTGCCCGTAGAACAGGATCGTCGGCGCGCCCTCGGCGTGGAGCCAGTCGCCGTACACGACGGGATGGCCCGGTGTCTCCATGACCGACACGTTCTCGAGCCCGATGCGCCGCATCTCGTCGGCGAGCCACCCGGCGCACTGCCGAACGTCGCCGGCATGCTGCGGCAGCGCACTGATCGAAGGAATGGCAAGGAAGCGGCCGAGCTCTTCGAGATACCGGTCGCGACTGGTCTGGATGAAGTCGATCACCTTGAACATGACAGTCAGAGTCTACTTCTGAACAGCACGCCCAGGACGACGAGCGCGTAGGCGAAGCCGAGCACGACGACCACGAGGCCCGACTGCGGCAGAACGGCGAAGAGCCACGCGGCGGCGTGCGCCTGCGCGTAGCAGAGGGGCGCGATGCCGACGGCTGTCCCGACGGCAACGCGCCAGATCCGCACGCCGGCAAGGCCCGCCGCGTACGAGACCAGATCGGACGACGTGAGGGGATTGACGCGGAGCAGGGCCACAATCAGCAGTCCGTGCTCGCCGAGCCGGCGTCGGTAGGCCTCGAGACGGTCCGACGTCCGTCCCGCGAGGAGGCGCTCGCCGTACGTGCGCCCGATCCACGCCGCGAGCACGGCGCCCGTCACGTTGCCCGCGAGCGACAGCGTCCCGCCCCACCAGCCTCCGAAGATTGCACCGCCGGGTGCATACAGCAGGATGCCTGGCACCGGCGCCAGCACCACCTCCACGGCGACAGCGAGCACGTAGACGAGCGGCGCCAGCGGGCCGGCCGACAGGATCAGTTCGCGCAGGCGGGCGAGACCGTCGCCCGTGCCCGAGGCCGCGTCGACCACGACAGCGACGAAGCCGCCACGCATCCACGATGCAGCGGCGGCCGCGGCGAGCAACAGCGGTACGAGCGGCACGAGCCGCCGGAGCAGGCGCGGCAGGTTCACGGCTGCGGACGACCGCCCTCGTTCCAGGCGGGGACGAACGCGGAGCGCGCGAGCCAGCCGACCGCTTCGGTCAGGATGTCGACCACCTGCTCCATGTGTGCGAAGTCGATGCGATCGAGTTCGTCGTCCGGCGTGTGGTAGTCGGCGTGAAGGCCGAATGTCGATACCGTGTGCGCGACGACGCCCCGGCGCGCGAGGTGCAGATTGTCCGAACGGAAGAAGAACTGCTCGTGCGGGCGGGGATCGGCAACGAACGGCAGCCGCCGCGCCGCAAGCGCCGCGCCGAGCGTCGACCGCTCGAAACCGGTAAGCCAGACCGTCCCCGCCGGCAGCGTCGGATCGGGTCGGCCGATCATCTCGACGTTGAGCGCCGCAACGATGCGTTCGAGCGGCACCGGCGGCGCCTCGGCAAACGCCCGCGAACCGAGACCGCCGCGCTCTTCTCCGCCGAAAAGCACGAACAGGACGCTGCGATCCGGACGCGCCGCCGACAGACGCCTCGCCACTTCGAGCACGGCCGCCGCACCCGACGCGTTGTCGTCCGCGCCGTTGAAAATGCCGTCGCCGTCGACATCGCGCGTTCCGAGGTGATCGATGTGCGCGCTGACGAGCACGAACTCGCCTGCACGGCGCCCGTGCCGTCCCGGCAGTACGCCGACGGCGTTCCACGTGACGGGCCGGAACGCACCTGGTCCGTCCGCACCACTTCGCGCAGCCTCGTCCGCCTGCGAAGGCATCACGGGGACGACAAGACCCGCTGCCGCGCCGGCCGGCTCGATGCCCCACTGTCGCAGTTGCGATGCCGCATATTCGGCGGCGATCCACTCGTCGCGCGAGCCCGACCGGCGCCCCGCAAGTGCATCGCCGGCGAGAAACTCCACGTGCGCCCGCAGATATCGTTCGCTGCCGGACGACTGCGCCGGCAACGCCGCAACCGCACCGAACAGCACGACCAGTGCGCCCGCAGCGGCCGATCGGAACGGAGTCAGGCTGGCGAGCACATCAGCGTCCTTCTCAGAAGGCCACGTACCGGACGACGAACAGCGCGGCGAGGACGTAAACGAGCGGATGAATCTCGCGGGCGCGTCCCGCGCCGGCCTTGACGACGGCGTAAGCGATCAGGCCGAAGGCGATGCCGTCGGTGATGCTGAACGTCATCGGCATGATGATGATGGCCAGAAACGCCGGCAGCGCCTCGGTGAAGTCGGTCCACTTCACGTGCCTGACCCCCTCCATCATCGTTGCCCCGACGAGGATCAGCGCGGGCGCGATGACGGGATAGAGCGTCAGGCCTTCGCCGGTCGAGTATCCGCCACCGACAAGCTCGACGATCGGATGGAAGAAGAGCGCCACAAGGAACAGCAGCGAGACGACGAGCGCCGCCAGGCCCGTGCGGCCGCCGGCAGCAACGCCTGAAGAGCTCTCGACGTAGGCCGTCACGGTCGACGTGCCGAGCATCGCGCCGGCCACGGTGCCCGCGGCATCGGCGAGCAGCGCCTGGCGCGCGCGTGGAAAGGTGCCGCCCCTGACGAGACCGATGCGGTTGACGAGCCCGATCAGCGTGCCGACCGAATCGAAGAGCGCGAGGAAGAAGAAGACGAAGACGGCGTCGATGAGCGCCGGCGAGAGCGCGCCGCGGATATCGAGCTGCAGGAACGTCGGCTCGAGCGATGGAGGCATCGATACGAGCCGCCCGCTCCAGCCCGTCAGGCCGAGCGCGAGCGCGCCGGTCGCCGCGGCCAGCATGCCGATGAGGGTTGCGCCCGGCACGCCGCGCGCATGCAGCACCGCGATCAGCGCCAGGGTGCCGAGCGTCAGCATGACCGGCGGCTGCGTGAGGTCGCCCAGCGTGACGAGCGTGCCTGGAGAGTCGACGATCACGCCTCCCCATTCGAGGCCGATGAGGGCGATGAGCAGCCCGATCCCGACCCCTATCGCGTGCGTGAACGACTCGGGCAGCGAGCGCATGACGAGCTCGCGCAGGCCGTATCCGGCAGTGAGGATGAACAGGATGCCCGCGATTGCGACCGCGCCGAGCGCCACCTGCCACGGCGTGCCGCCCGCAATGACGACGGTGTAGGCGAAGAAGAAGTTGTGCCCCATCGCGGGGGCGACCACGAAGGGATAGTTGGCCCAGAAGGCCATGATGCCGGTCGCCAGGGCCGTCGCCAGACAGGTCGCCGTGAGGACCGCGCCGCTGTCCATACCGGCCGCCCCGAGCACCGCGGGCTGCACGAAGATGATGTAGGCGGCCGTCAGGAACGTGGTGCACCCGGCGATGACCTCCGTGCGCACGCTGGTGCCGCGGGCCGACAGACCGAAGAGGCGCTCGAGCATCGCGCCGAGTTTATCTGCTCGGGCCCGTCTGCCGGATCCTCACGATGTGTGCCTCGACGGTCAGCGCGGCTGCCTGGCGCAGCGGGCCGGTCAGGTCCGGATAGAGGCGGTCGACGATCGCGTCGGCGGTCAGCCCTTCATCGAGCAGCCGCGCAATGTCGGCCTCGCGCTGCCGCCGGCGCTCGATGGCTGCCGCGATCGTCGCCGCCGGGTCGTCGATCACCGGGCCGTGGCCCGGATAGGCGCGCACAGGCCCGAGTGCGGCGACCCTTTCGAGCGACGCCAGGTAGGCGGCCAGGTCGCCGCCCCGGCCGGCCGGAATCACCACCGAGCCGGACGCCAGAAGCAGATCGCCTGAAAACAGCTCGCGCCTGACCGGATCCCAGAAGCAGACGTGGTCGGCCGCGTGGCCGGGCGTGTACACGACCTGGAGCATGCGCGAGCCTGCCGGCACCCTTTCGCCGTCGATGAGCGTGCGCGCAGGCGAACGTGCGGCCGCGACGGCCAGCACCTCGACATCGGGCCAGCACTCACGGATGGCGGCCACGCCCGACGCGTGGTCGGAATGATCGTGGGTGACGAGGACGCGAGCGAGCGGGCGTCCGTCGAGCGCCTCGGCAATGGCTTCCAGGTGCCCGGGCTGGCCGGTGCCCGCGTCGACGAGCGTCGGCTGCGCCCCGTCGATGAGCCAGGTGTTGTTGCCCTCGCCGGTGTAGGGACCGGGGTTACCGGCCGGCAGCAGGATGGGATCGCCGGGAGCCATCTTCTTCAGCCGATCCTACCGACTGATGCACCCGGAGGGGGCATCCGACGGCAGGACGCCGCCGACGCCGACCGTCGCAATGCTTTCTGGTGAAAAGCCCCGTACAAGAAAAAGCTCGTTCCCGGTCCCGGAATCAGGAAGAGCTTATAAGGAAGTAACGAATGGCGAGCTATTACTTGCGATGTCAAACGGCCCCCGGGGAAAGGGAGCCGTGAGGGTCGTAAACAGTAGTGGGACCGGGAACGACCGTCCACCATTATGAATACCGGCTCCCGGGGCTGTCAACTCCCCTTTTGATGTCCTGTACCGCCCAGAACCGGGAGTTCTGCGCCTTCCGTCGCCCGGTCTCACCCCACCGCGCCGTGGCACGGCCTTTGAAGCCTTCAACACCGACCCGAATCAGGACGAGAGGCGACGACAGATGAAGCAACGCTGGATCAAGTGGGCACTGGCAGCCGGTGCGGGGACGCTCGTCGTCCTGCTCGGGCTGTTCTTCTGGTATGCCCGACCCTCCAAGATCACCCAGATGGTGCGCGACGGCGCTGCCGAGCGGCTCGACCTCGACGTGACGATCGATCACGTCGAAGTGCACCTGCTCCCGCGCCCCGCCGTCAGCGGCCGCGGTGTCGCGCTGCGGCTGCCCGGACGCCCCGACCTGCCTCCGTTTGTCGCCATCGACGAGTTCAGGGTCAACATCGGCCTCCTCTCGCTCGTCCGCAAGCGCGTCGACACGGTGTATGCGAAGGGCCTGCACATCGCGGTGCCCCCGTCCGAAGCGCGCGACGGCCTGCCCGGCGGCCGCAGCGGCGAGCCCAGCGAGGTCGTCATCAATCACTTCGTGACCGAAGACGGCTCGCTGCAGTTCGTGCCGTCTGACCCCGCGAAACAGCCGCTCACGTTCGCCATTCACGACCTCGACGTCTGGAACGTAGGTGTCGGTCTGGCCATGCCGTTCGAGGCCACGCTGACGAACCCGGTCCCGGAGGGGCTCGTGCGCGCGGAGGGTGAGGTCGGGCCGTTCGTGAAGGGCGAAGTCCCGCACTCGGCCGTGTCCGGCGAGTACACGTTCGAAGACGCCAATCTGGCCACCATCAACGGCATCGGCGGCACGCTGCAGTCAACCGGCACCTTCAGCGGCACCATCCAGCGCATTGCCGTCACCGGTCAGGCGCACGTCCCCGACTTCAGCCTCGATCTCGGCGGCCGGCCGCTGCCGCTCGAGGCCGATTTCGACGCCGTGGTCACCGGCACGAACGGCACGACGGTGCTCGAACGCGTCGATGCCGTGCTCCACGAAACGCCGATGGTCGTCACCGGGGCGGTCATCAATCAGCCCGGCCCCGGCAACCGCGCGCTCGAGTTCGACGTGACGATCGACGACGGCCGGATCGAAGACATCCTTGCCCTGGTCATCGATTCCGAACAGCCCGTCATGACCGGCCGGCTCGCCGTCGACGCCCACATGAAGCTGCCGCCGGGCGACACGCCGGTTCGCGATCGCCTCGAAGTCGACGGACGCTTCGGTCTCAACGAGAGCCGCTTCACCGACTCGGGTGTGCAATCGAAGATGGTCACGCTCAGCCGGCGCAGCAGCGGCCGGAACGGCGACGATGAAGCGCCGCCGGCCGAGAGCGTGCTGACGGACCTGAGCGGACGAGTCCGGCTCGCCGACGGCGTTGCCAGGCTCACAACGATCCGCTTCCAGGTGCCGGGCGCGCTCGTCGCGCTCGACGGGACCTACGGTCTGCAGAGCGGAGCGCTCGACTTCGAGGGCGAGCTGCGGATGCAGGCGTCGGTATCGGAGGCGATCGGCGGGTTCAAGTCGTTCTTCCTCCGCCCGTTCAACCCGCTCTTCCGCAAGGAAGGCGCCGGCGCGGTCGTCCCGATCAGGATCGAGGGCACGCGCAACGAGCCGAAGTTCGGCGTCCGCTGGGGCGAAGTCTTCTGACGGCGGCGCGTCAGCCCGTCTGACCGCTCTGCCGCTTCGCCTCGAGCCGCCGCTCCTCCTGCAGTCGCTCCAGCTCGACCTCGGAGTGATCGACGAACGACATGGCACGCGCAATCGCCTTGTGCCCCGCCACATGCTCGATCAGCCGGTGCATCTGCTGGCAGACGCGGCGGTAGGCCGGATGTCCCGACGGCTGCGTGCGCAGTTCGATGACGTGCATCGCCTCGCGCGCGTTCATGTGCATCACGAAGCGCACCCGATGTGCCATCGACACGGCGTACTGCGCAACCAGCGGCAGGCCGGCCGCCACAATCCCGGCATGCAGCTCGGCTGACCGCTCCATCACCATCTGCCAGTCGGCCGCGGCCCCGGCCTCGACGACGGCTTCGGGCCGGATGTGGCCATGGGCCGTCGTCAGCAGCTGCCAGTCGATCGTCAGCATGCGGTGCCGCTGCAGATCGCGGAACGCGCCGTAGTCGGTCAGCACGTCGAACCGGTAGCTCGTGCGCTCGAAGGCACGCCCAGGCTTGTGGCGCCGGTTCCCGCGATCGCCCACGCAGGCGCGCAGCACGGCCTCGCGCTCCTCATCGCTCATCCGGCGTGCGACTTCGAGCAGCTCGGCGTCCGACCGCAGCGTGTAGGGATAAAGCGCCGCGGCGACGACCTTGATCTCCCCCTCCGGATCGAAATCCGTCAGCGTCACCTCGTCGCCCGGCGGCGCCGTCGCTCCGGGTGCCAGCCGCGCGGCCAGCTCTTCCATGCGCGCGCGGTTGTCGGCGAAATAGCGGCTCCAGCGATCTCCGCGATCGGGCTGGTCGACGCGTGTGAGGAACGCCGGGATCACCTTCCGCAGTTCGGCGAGCATCAGATCGGCCGTCGCGCGCGCCTCGGCCAGCGGATGCGCGCGCATGCGCAGCAGCAGCGCCTCGTAGGCCTGTCCCGTCCCGTAGATGCCGACGTTCGACTGCGTGGCCGCCGGGAGCAGGCCGCGCAGCGTGTCGAGCGCCTTGGCCCGGATGGCCGCGCGGTAGACGGCATCGGAATCGCCCGGAGCCTTCGGATACCGCCGCTCGAACCACGCGCGCATCGGATCGATCCAGCGCGCGTACACCTCGAACGCGGCATCGAGCGTCTCGATGTATTTCGCGCGAAGCGCCGGATGTCCGTCGAGCTCGGCGGGCACCAGATAGCGCCACCGGCCGTCGCGACGCTCGGTGTACGGGATGTAGCGCGTCGACTGCTCGAGATACGCCATCAGCCGGCCGCGCTCGAGGATTTTCGTCAGCACGTTCGACGCATCCTCGACCGCCAGGTGCACGCCGCCCAGCTGCGCGACGGAGTCGTCGCCGTACTCGGTGAACACCCGCTGGTAGAGCCGATCCGCCCGCTCGACACCCACGCCGGGCGCGCCCGCCTGCCCGCCGCCCGCACCGCTCAGGAACTCGTCGTGGAACAGCTGCCGCAGCGGCTTGGCCGACCGCGAGTAGCGCGCGAACAGCGCGCCCTTGACCGTCTCGGGCAGGTTGACCAGCGCGAAGACCGGCCGGTCGAGATTCGTGAAATACGGTGCGATGGCCGCCCGGACGGCGTCGGTGAGCTGGCCCCCGGTGGTCACTCGTCGTCCTTCGTCCAGTAGCGGCGGAACTCGTCCATGAAGGCCAGCGTCTCGAACGACTTCATGCGGTCGAAGAAGACGATGCCGTCGAGGTGATCGGTTTCGTGCTGGATGACGCGTGCAGGCAGGCCGCGGGCGACCAGCTCGAACTTCTCGCCGCGCCGGTCGAACGCGCGCAGGCGCACGGCGACGGGGCGCGGCACCTGTCCCCGGATGTCGGGAATGCTGAGGCAGCCCTCCCAGTCGGTCTCCGTCTCGCGGCTGATCGGCACGACCTCCGGGTTGATGACCGTGATGAACGGCATCTCGACCTCGTCGGTCATCGGCGAGACGACGTCACCTTCGTGCAGGCCGGCGACGAACAGGCGGACGCTCTCGTGCACCTGAGGTGCCGCCAGGCCGATCCCGCCGTACTCCAGCATGGTCTCGAACATGTCGTCGATGAGCTGCTGAATCTCGCGGGACCCTATGCGATCGGGAGGAATGGGCGCCGCCTTGCGGCGGAGCACCGGATGCCCCAGCCGGGCGACCTTCAGGATGGCCATGTCGCGATTATACGAAGCGCGGCCGTGACGCGCGTCGGCGTCACTCTCCGGCCGCCACGCGATCGCCGCGAGGCGGGAAGGCCGTCGTCTCGACCTCGACCGTGTCGACGGCCTGCCGGACGAGCGCGTCGATGTCGAGCTGCGCCTCGGCGGCTTCGACGGCCGCCAGCGATGCCCGCGTGGCCGGATTGCGCGGCGTGAACAGCGTACAGCAGTCGTCGTCGGAAATGATCGAGATCGGATAGGTGCCGATCTGCCTGGCCGTGGCGGTGATCTCTTCCTTGTCCATCCCGATCAGCGGGCGCAGCAGCGGCATCGACGTCGCCTGGCCGACAACGGCAAGGTTCTCGATCGTCTGCGAGGCCACCTGGCCGAGTGCGTCGCCGGTCACCAGTGCCTGCGCGCCGGTCTGCCCGGCGAGCGCTTCGGCGATGCGCAGCATCATGCGGCGGTAAATGACGACCCGCAGCGGAGGCGCGACCGAAAGCACGATCTGCTGCTGGACAGGACCGAACCGGACGAAAAAGGCACGCGACCAGAGCTGCGACCGGGTGAGCACGCCGACGAGCTCGCGCGCCTTCTCCTGCGACGTCGCCGACAGGATCGGGTACGCGTGAAAGTGCACGAAGTCGCTCCGGCACCCCCGGCGGATCATCCGCCAGGCGGCCACCGGCGAGTCGATGCCGCCAGACAGCAGCGTCATCACCCGGCCGCCGGTGCCGAGCGGCAGTCCGCCGGTGCCCCGCTCCTGCCCGAACGAGAAGTACGCCTCGTCGGCAAGCAGCTCGACGTTGATGACGAGCTCTGGCCACGACAGGTCGACCGGCCAGCCACGAACCTCTCTGACGTGCCGGCCGATGTGCCGCTCGATCTCGGGCGAGGTAAAGGGAAAGCGCTTGTCGGCGCGACGCGCCCGGATCCGGAACGAGGCCACCGGCCGATCCGGCAGATGCGCGACGATCCGCCCGGTGATCGCGTCCAGATCCAGTGGCGCGTGGCGCGCCAGCGCGAAGTTCTCGATGCCCGGCAGGCGCGCGATCCGATCGCGCACTTCGGGCCACTCGGCCTCGTCCTCGCACGTGACGACGATGCGACCGATGGTCGCGCGGACGCCGGTCACCTTCAGGCCGCGCAGTGCGCGGCGGATCGAGCGCGTCAGGGCGCTCAGAAACCAGGGCCGGTTGCGCCCCTTGAGGGCCAGCTCTCCGTAGTGCAGGACGACCGAGTACATCGGACTGATTATGCCTGCCGCAGAAAGGCCGCCACCAGCTCCGCCGCGCGGCGCCCGCTCAGTGCCGCCCCTTCGATGGTGGCGGGCAGGCCGGTATCGGTCCAGTCGCCGGCCAGGAAGAAGCCCTCGACGCCCGTCGCCGGACCGGGCCGCGCCGGCTCGCCGGGCGCCACCGAAAAGGTCGCCCGGTGCTCCCGGACGACCACGGACCGCACCAGCCGCCGCCCGCCGGCACGCGGCAGCACCGCCGCCACGGCATCGAGCGTCGCGCGCGTGACGGCATCATTGTCGGCCGATGCCAGGTGATCGGCCGCGCTGGTCACGACGGCCAGATGCGTAAGCCGCTCCCCCACGATCGCGGCCTTGTCGAAGACCCAGTGAATCGGCGCCCCGACCAGGCCGATGAACGGCTCATCCATCACCGGACCGTCGAACCACAGGTTCACCGTCACGATGGGCGAGCTCCGCATCGCGGCAGCGGCCGCCGCGATCGTTTCGAGCGCCGGCGGCACCGCCTGGCGCCAGAGCGATCCGAACGCGAACCAGGGCACGCTGCTCACGACGGCGCGAGCCCGTACCTCGCCCTCGCGCGTCATCACGCCCACGGCACGGCTGCCGTCGACGACGACCTCGGCCGGCGTGCGCAGCAGCACGTGTCCGCCGCGGGCCTCGACGAAGCGCCGCGCCGGCTCGGCATACAGCTCGTCGAGCGGCACGCGTGCCAGCCCGACCGCCGAATCGTGGCGCGAGGGGCCGAACAAGTCGGCCACCACACGCACGAACGGACGCGCGGCCGCCACGTCGGCCGTCTCGTTGAGTGCGGCCACGGTGAGCGGATGCCACAGCCACTGTCGAACAGCAGCCGGCTGCCCGAGGTGGTCGAGCCAGTCGTCGACGGTGAGCGACGGATCGATGGAGTTGACGAGATCATTGACCCTGCCGCCTCTGGCCCGCCGCAGCACGCGTCCGACGCGCAGCGCCGCCAGGCGGTCGGTCAGCGGCAGCGCCGGCCAGCGCAGCAGGCCCGCCAGCAGGTGCCAGGGCGCCCCGACGTCGGGACAGACGAGCGGCACGATGCGTCCGTCGGGGCCGGCCATCGGCAGGCGGAGCCGCGGCTGCAGCGGTGCGAGCTCCGCGGCCCCCACCAGCCGCAGCAGGTCGTACGTTTCGCGGTAGCAGCCGAACAGGACATGCTGTCCGTTATCGACACGCTCACCCGAGGCGCGATCGGTGAAAGCGGAAGCCCGGCCGCCGAGGCGCGGCGCCCGCTCGAAGACCGCCACCGTCAGGCCGGCGGCCGCAAGCCGCACCGCGGCCGACAGGCCGGCCACGCCGGCGCCGATCACGGCAACGTCGACCTGCTGCGTCACGTCCGCCACCAGGTGGCGATGGCCAGCCGCGCCTGCACAGGACGGGGCACGCGAATCACGTGCGAGAAGACGTCGAAGTCGGCGCGCTCGATCCGCTGCAGCAGTTCCCAGTAGACCGCCCGCATGATCTCGGCCGGGACGAAGCGGCGCGCGTCCTCGCGTGGCAGCGCCGCCACGGCCCGCGCGAAGTACGCGCGGGCGCGCTCCGCCTGGAACGAGAGCAGCGCGCGCACGGCGGGCGACTGCACCCCGCGACCCGCCGCGCGCACCTCCTGACCGATGTCTTCCCACCTGCAGCCGAAGCGCTCGAGGTCCTCGTCGGGCAGATAGCGCCGGCCGTTGCGGTAGTCGACTGCGACGTCGCGCAGGATATTGGTGAGCTGCAGAGCAACACCGAGCTCGCGGGCGTAGGTCAGCACCTGCTCGTCGCGGTACTCGAAGATCTCGGCGCAGATCAGGCCGACCGCCGACGCCACGCGGTGGCAGTACGGCTCGAGATCGGCAAACGTCCGGTACGACGTGCCGGCGGCATCCATCGCCACGCCGTCGATGAGCGCCTCGAAGTGCTCCCGCGGCAGGTGCTGCGGCTCGACGAACGGCTGAAGCTGCCGCCCCTGCTCCGTCTTCGGACGCCCGCCCGAGAAGACGCGATCGACCTCGCCCCGCCAGAGCTCGAGCGCTGCCTCGATCCGTGCCGGATCCGTCTCGAGGTCCACCGCATCGTCGACGGCACGGCAGAAGTCGAAGACGGCCGTGATGGCGCGCCGCTTCGGTCCGGGCAGCGCCAGGAACGAGAAATAGAAACTGGTACTCCGGGTCATCGCGCGAGCGAGAGGTCCTGTCGTGGCGGCATCCGCCACCGCAGCGTCCCGACCAGGATGCCGACGGCGTCGTGCCAGCGGAGCGTCGGGCGGTGATTGAGAGCGTCGAACCGCCGACGTTCGAGTTTATCGAGAATCCGCATGCCGCCAAGCCACGTGGCCCGCAGCTCGTAGCGGAGCCGCCCGCGCACCTGATCGGGCAGCGGCCGACCGGCGGCGAACAGCTCGCGTGTGCGGAACACCGCGTCGCGCAGCGCCGACTCCCACTCGGGGGTCCACTCACCCGCGGCCAGGCTTTCTTCGGCCGCGCCGGTGGTCTCCGACAGCTCGCGCGGCACGTACACACGCCCCTTCGCCCAGTCGACGCCGATGTCCTGCCAGAAGTTCGTCAGCTGCAGCGCGTGGCAGATGGCGTCCGACTGACTGTCGAGCCGTGCGTCCCGATAGCCGCAGACGCGCAGCACGAGCCGGCCGATCGGCGCGGCCGATCGGCGGCAGTAGTCAATCAGGTCGCTCCAGGTCTCGTAGCGCTTGACGAGGACGTCCTGGCAGAACGCGCTCAGCAGATCTTCGAACAGCTGTACTTCGAGATCGAACCGCCGGATCGTGTCCGCCAGCGCCGTGAAGATCAGCGCGGCATCACTGCCGTCCTGCTCGACGCGGCCTTCGGCCGCCTGGCGCAGTCGCCACTGCCAGACTTCGAGCGCCGTGATGCGCTCGGCATCGCTGCGGCTGCCCTCGTCGGCAAAGTCGTCGGCGGTGCGCGCAAACGCGTAGATGGCGGCAATGTGCGGCCGTGCCGCACGGGGCATCAGGCGCGAGGCGACCGGAAAGTTCTCGTAGTGCGAGGACGCCAGACGGATGCACGCAGCGTAGGCGGCGTCGGTCACCACTCGGTCTCGGAAACGCCGGCCCTCGCGTTGACGGCGCGGGCCATCACGAAGAGCAGATCGGAAAGCCGGTTGAGATAGGCCAGCACGATGTCGTCGACGGCGTCGCGGCCGAGCGCCACGACGCGCCGTTCGGCGCGCCGGCAGACGGCCCGCGCCAGGTGCAGCGCCGCGCCGGCCGGCGTGCCGCCGGCCAGGATGAAGCGGCGCAGCGGCGGCAGCCCGGCTTCGAGCTCGTCGATCGCCCGCTCGAGCCGGCCGACATCGAGCGCATCGGGCGAGGCCTTGGTCACGCGTGCGCTGATCCGGTGCGACGGGTCGGCCACCAGCGCGCCAACCGCGAACAGGCCGCGCTGAACGTCCTCCACCAGCCGCGCGAGGTCCACCTGATCGGCCGGCACGAGGGCCCGCACCACACCGAGAGACGCCGCCAGCTCGTCGACGTCGCCGCACGCCTCGATGCGCGGATCGGTCTTCGTCACGCGCGTGCCGTCGAACAGCGCGGTCTCGCCGGCGTCGCCGGTCCTCGTGTAGATGCGCGGAGTGGATTCGTCGGCCACGGGCAGCCCCGCCGGAGCGGTACGGAGCGCCTATTATGGCACCGTGTCACGACGTCCGGCGGCCCTGCCGCTTCCCGATCCCCCGCTCCGTCGCTGGTTCCGTCGCCGGCTTCTCGACTGGTACCGGCGCCACGGCCGCTCGCTCCCATGGCGCGAAACGCGCGACCCGTACCGGATCCTCGTGTCCGAAATCATGCTGCAGCAGACGCAGGTCGATCGCGTCCTGCCCAAGTATCACGAATGGCTCGAACGCTATCCGACCTTCGAAGCCCTCTCGCGCGCCGACGAGGAGGAAGTCGTCCGCGTCTGGTACCCGCTCGGCTACAACATCCGGCCGCGGCGGCTGCACGCGATCGCTCGTGACACGGTCGAGCGGTTCGGCGGCACGCTGCCCGCCGAGCCCGAAGCGCTGCTTTCCTTCAAGGGGATTGGCGAGTACACCGCCGGCGCGATTCGCAGCTTCGCCTTCGGACAGCGGGCGGCGATTCTCGACACCAACGTCGCGCGCGTCCTCTACCGCGTATTCGTCGGCGACGGTGACGCGTCGAGCCACGCGATGAAGCGTCACCTCTGGCAGATATCCTGGACGGTGCTCCCGCGACGCCACGTGTACGACTTCAACCAGGCGCTCATGGATTTCGGTGCCACGGCGTGCACCGCGAGGGCACCACGCTGCGACACCTGTCCGATGACGCGACGCTGCCGCACGTTTGTCCGGCACGGGCGCAGGACGGCGACGGGACGGAACGCGGGAAGGGCGCGGTCATGACGCTCGACGCCCGCCAGCGCCTGATCGTCGTGCTCGCCGCCGTCATCGAGGACGACGGCCGCCGACTGCTCGTCGCGCGGCGTCCCGAAGGGACGCACCTGGCTGGATACTGGGAGTTTCCCGGCGGCAAGTGCGAGCCCGGCGAGTCGCACGAAGACTGCCTGCGGCGCGAGCTGCGGGAGGAGCTCGGCGCCGACGCCGACATCGGCGATGAGCTGCTCGTCACCGAGCACGCCTACCCCGATCGCCGGATCCGGCTGCACTTCCGGCGCTGCCGCCTGCTCGACCGCCCGCGGCCACTCGTCGGTCAGCAGCTTCGCTGGATCGCGCGGCACGAACTCCACACGCTCGAGTTCCCGCCGGCCGATCGCGAGCTGATTGCCCTACTGCGCGAAGCCGGTCACGACGGCTGACGCCCCCGTTCCGGCGACCGTCACGCGCCGGCCGATCTCTGCCGCCTCGCGCTGCAGGTATGCGAGCGCCACGAACGCGTTGCGGATCGGAGAGAAGGCCACGCTCGTCAGCCGGCCGGCCGCTCCCGCCGTGCCCTCCGCCTCGAGCCTGGCGTCGACCGGCGGGGCCTCGGGCGTGTCCGCATCGAACACCAGCGTGACGAGCCGTTTCGCCACGCGCCCGCCGCCGCGGTGCAGGATGCGGATGACGATCTCCTGTCCGACGTAGCAGCCCTTGCTCGTGCTGATGGCGCGCTCGAGCAGCCCCGCCTCGAGCGGAATGACGTCGTCGCCAAGCTCGCGCCCCCATTCGGCGCGGCCCGCCTCGATGCGCAGCGCCGTCACCAGCCCGGAGTCGAGTTCAATCGCCCCGCGTCGAACCAGCGCGCCCCGGATCTGATCCCGCACCGGCGCATCGAACACGAGCCGGAACGCCGGCAGCGGCGATACACCATCGCGCATCACGACCGCGGCCGCCCCGGCCACCCAGCCGAGCTCCGGCAGCCCGTCGAGCGCAACGGCGTCGACCCCGGCCGCCTCAGCCGCCGTCGCCACCGCAGTTCCGCCGGTCACGACGATTTCACCGGTCTGCTCCGTCACGTCGACGACCCGCACGTCCTCGGTGAAGATCAGCTGGTCGAACCGTTCGGCGAGCGACGCCCCGAGGCCTTCGCCAGCCAGTCCCAGCACGTGATCGCCGCGGTCGATCAGGACGAGGTCCGCCAGCATGCGGCCCTGCGGCGTCAGATATCCGGCGTAGAGGCCGCGGCCCGGCTCGAGCGCGGCCACATCGTTCGTCAGCAGTCCCTGAAGGAAGGCCCGGACGTCGGCGCCCTCGAACTTCAGCCGCCCGCAGTGGCTGCGGTCGAACCAGCCGGCGCCTTCGGTGATGATGCGATACTGATCGGTCATGCTGGCCACGTTGCTCCGTTCTGCCCGCCATCTTAAGACGCCGGCTCTGCTCCTATCCTTCTCTCTCCTGAGCGCCTGGTCGCCGGCCGCCGCCGGACAGGTCGATCCATCTGGTTCGTCGACGTTCGTCGTTCTGCTCGACGGCATCCGGGTCGGCACCGAGTCGATGACGATTTCCCGCGTCGGCGACGAGTGGATCCTTTCGGGCAGCGGTTTCGTGCGGCCGCCCCTCGATCTGTCGACGATGCGCTTCGAGGTCCGCTACGGGCCCGACTGGGAGCCGCGCCGCATGGCGTTCGAGAGCGCCCTGCGCGGAACGCCGATGGCCATTGCGACGACCTTCGCCGGCACGTCGGCCTCGAACGCGATGACGCAGGGCGATCAGCAGGCCAGCAACACGCACGAAATCTCGCCGCGCGCCGTCGTCATTCCCAACAACTTCTTCGCGGCCTACGAAGGCCTGGCCGTGCGGCTGCCCGGGCTCGAGCGCGGCGCCCGCCTGCCGATCTACGTCCCCCCCGTAGGCGAAACGACCGCGTCGGTCACGGCGGTTACGCCGCGGCGCGTTTCGCTCGGCGACGAAACGCTCGACCTGAACGAGTACGCGATCACCATCATGAACTCCACGGGCGCCATGCCGGCCGAAATGTGGGTCGACGGGCGCGGGCGCATGGCGCGGCTCGTCCTGCCGACGGCCTCGCTCGTCGTCATCCGCGAGGATCTCGCCCATGTGCTCGCGCGCGAAGAGCGCGTCACGATTCCCGGCGACGACGACGTGTTCATTCCGGCGGTCGGTTTCGTGCTGGGCGCCACCTTCACGAAGGCACCCGGGACGACCGGCCGGGCGCCGGCCATCGTGCTCGTATCGGGACCCGGTCCGCAGGATCGCGACTACGTGCTGCACGGCCTGCCGATCTACGGCCACCTCGCCCAGGCGCTTTCGTCGCGCGGCTACGTCGTCGTCCGCTACGACCCGCGCGGCACGGGACGGAGCGGCGGCCGCGCCGAGAGCTCGCGCATCGACGAGTACGCCCAGGACGTCCAGAGCATCGTCGACTGGCTGCGCCGCCGCGACGACGTCGACCGCGATCGCATCGCCGTCGTGGCGTTCGGCGACACGGGACCGATCGCGCTGACGGCTGCACGGCGGACCAACCGCATCAAGGCCGTCGCGCTCATCAACTCGCCCGGTCTGCCGGGCCGCGAGCTCATGCTCGAGCGCCAGCGGCTGGCGCTTGCCGAATCGACGCTCTCGGACGCCGAGCGTCAGGCGCGGCTCGAGCTGCAGCAGGCCGTCATCGACGCCGCCCTCTCCGACGAAGGGTGGGAGCGCCTGCCGGAGGAGGTCCGTCGCCAGGCCGATACGCAGTGGTTCCGCAGCTGGGTCGCCTTCGACCCGGCCCAGATCGTGCGGAGGCTGGAGCAGCCGCTGCTCGCGGTGCACGGCTCTCTCGACACCGAGGTTCCCGCCGCGCACGCCGAGGCGCTGGCCGAGCTCGGCCGGGCGCGGCGCAACAGGGACACCCGGCTGGTGATCCTCGACGGCATCAATCACCTGCTGCTGCCGGCCAGAACGGGCCGGACCGACGAGTACGCGGAACTGCCGCGAACCGGCATCGCCCCGGAAGCGGTCGACGCACTCGCCGGCTGGCTCGACGCTGCCCTGCCCCGCCGCTGATCGACTACACTGCATCGGCGATGAAACTGGGAGTCCCTCGCGAGACGTTCCCCGGCGAGCGGCGGGTGGCCGTGGTACCGGCCGTCGTCGCGGGCTACGCGAAGGCGGGCATCGAGGGCGTTGTCGAGCGCGGGGCCGGCGCATCCGCCGGCTTCCCCCATGCCCCCTACCAGGCGCAGGGCCCGGCGATCGCCACCCGCGACGAGGGCTTCGCGTTCGACATCCTGGCGCAGGGGCG
>QGVF01000172.1 GCA_003242705.1 Acidobacteriota bacterium | reverse complement strand
CACGAGCAATCTATACCTCTCTTTTTCGTCGGCACGGTAGATGTGGATAAGAGACCGGCGTGTACGGCGTGTACCAGCCGGGGTTTTCAAAGACCATCCGCTGGATCACTGGCGGTGTGACGGTGCCGTAATAGCCCAGTCCGATATAACTGCGCCAGAGCTGGTTGCGCGCGGCCAGCGCACGAACGCGCTCGAGGTACACGTGCTCGGGCTCGCCCTCGGGCAGCGGCAGCGGCGCCCGCGTGCGGATGTCGGCCGGCACGATCGCGTCGGTGAGCGCGTCGAGACTCGGCTGCCCCACGACCTCGAGCATCCGGTCGATGTCAGCAGGGCGCGGCCCGATATGCCGGGTGGCAAACGACAGAGGGGCGAAGGCGTCCCGGCTCGACACGTCTACTTGATGAGCGCTTCGTAGGCGGAAGCGTCGAGCAGATCGGCCGGCAGGTCGCCGGCCACGCGGACGCGAATCATCCAGGTGTCGTGCGGGGCCTGGTTGACGCGTTCCGGGTGCTTGTCGAGCTCTTCGTTGATGGCGACGACCTCGCCCGACACGGGCGAATAGAGATCGGACACGGTCTTGACCGACTCGATCGATCCGAACGTTTCGCCTGCCGTGAGGGTGCGCCCCACCTCGGGCAGCTCGACGAAGACGACGTCGCCGAGCTGTTCCTGGGCGAAGTGCGTGATGCCCACGAGCGCCTCGCCGGACGCGTCGTCGACCCGGACCCACTCGTGCTCGCGGGTGTACTTCAGATCCGCTGGATACATTCAGTTCCCTCCGGCGGAGCCCGATGCTCCGCCCGAACGGCTTCGCCTGTAGAACGGTTCCGGCACGACGCGCGCCGTGGCGCGCCGGCCCCGCACGTCGATCGTCAGCTCGCGGCCCGTTTCGGCCATCGCCGCCGGCACGAGGGCGAAGCCGATGGCCTTCTGCAGGTACGGTGTCTGCGTTCCGCTCGTGACCCGGCCGCACGGTTCGTCGCCGTCGAGGACCGGGTGCCCGGGGCGCGCAATGGCCCGGTCGACCATCTCGAAGGCGACGATGCGACGGCTGCTGCCCGCTTCGCGCTCGCGGCGGAGCGCGTCGTGGCCGATGAACGACGCTTTCGACCACCCGACGAGCGGTCCGAGCCCGGCTTCGAGCACCGTGACGGTCTCGTCCATCTCGTTGCCGTACAGGCGCATCCCCGCTTCGAGGCGCAGCGTGTCGCGCGCGCCGAGGCCACACGGCTTCAGGTCGAACCGCTCACCGGCCGACAGGAGAGCGTCCCAGACCTGCACCGCCTGGGCGGGCGGCACGAAGATTTCGAATCCGTCCTCGCCCGTATACCCGGTGCGGGAGATGACCGCGCGCGCGCCGGCGACTTCGCCGGTGGCGAACCGGTAGTACTTCAGCGTGGACAGGTCCAGCGTGCACAGCTCGCCGAGCACTTCGCGGGCCGCCGGGCCCTGGACAGCCACCAGGGCGTAGCGGGAGCTGGCGTTGACCACGGCCGTGTCGCCGCCGAACTCGGCAGCGCGGGCCGTGATCCACTGCGACACCTTCCGCGTGTTCGCCGCATTGACCACGAGCAGATAGTGCTCGTCAGCCCACCGGTACACCAGCACGTCGTCGACCACGGTGCCGGTGGGGGTGGTGATGGCGCTGTACTGAATCTGGCCAACATCGAGCCGCGACGCATCGTTGCTTGCGACGTGCTGGACGAGCGCGAGCGCGTCGGCGCCGGCTATCTCGATTTCGCCCATGTGGCTGACGTCGAAGATGCCGACCCGCTGCCGCACCGCAAGGTGTTCGTCGGCAATGCCGGAGTACTGCAGGGGCATCGCCCAGCCGGCGAAGTCGACCATCCGGGCGCCGCGGGCGACGTGGCGGTCGTACAGGGCTGTGCGTTTGAGATCGGTCGACGGGGGTGGCATCGGCTGGCGGTCGAGGACGTTACCGTTCCCTGCGGAACGAAGAACCCCCACACGGTACTATTGGCCCGGCAGCCGGTCAAGGCCGCGCGACCGCCGCCGGGCCGCCGTGGCCGGCCCCGGCCGGCCGGTCTTCCCCCTTCTGCTGTGGCCGCCCCGTCGACGTCGAGGTACGCCCGAATTCGAGATAGGCCCGGAGCGTGTGGTAGCTGATGTCGAGCACTTCGCAGGCGCGTCGCTTGTTGCCATCGCACCGTGCGAGCACCTGACGCACGTAACGGCTGGTCCACGCGCGCAGTGACTGATCACCCGCGACATCGTGTACGCCCTCCATCGCCCGGCGGGCGATCACCGCTGGCAGGTCGCGGACGTCGATGACGTCCGTGGTCGACAGCGCGATGGCGCGTTCGATGACCCGGCCAAGCTGCCGGACGTTGCCCGGCCAGTCGTAGGCAAGCAGCGCGTCGACCGCCGCGGGCGTAACGCGGACGTGACCTGCATCCAGTCGCCGCAGGAAGTGCTCGATGAGGGCCGGGATGTCCTCTCGATGATCCCGGAGCGGCGGGACGAGGATGTCGACGCCGGACAGACGATAGTACAGGTCGGCGCGGAACCCGCCGCTGTTCACCAGCGTCCACAGGCCGCGGTTCGTTGCCGCGACGACCCGCACATCCACCACGTGGGTGACATGGCCGCCAACGCGCTCGACGGCCATGTCCTGGAGGACGCGCAGCAGCTTCGCCTGCGCCGTCGCCGACAGGTCTCCGACCTCGTCGAGGAACAGCGTGCCTCCGTGCGCCTGTTCGAACTTGCCGCGTCGGCCGCGAACACCGGTGGCCGTCCGCTCCTCGATGCCGAACAGCTCCGCTTCGAGGAGCGACTCGACGAGGGCTGCACAGTTGAGCGCCACGAACGGGCCGTCGGCGCGAGGGCTGCGGGTGTGAATCTCGCGCGCGACGAGCTCCTTGCCCGAACCGCTCTCGCCTTCGATGAGCACCGTGAAGCTGGTCCGCGCCACACGCGCCACCTGAGAGCGCAGCTCCTGCATGACTTCGCTGTCTCCGACGAGCATCGGCGACCTCCCCGTCGTCCTGCAGTCAACTCCCTTGCCACCGTGCACATAGCTGCTTCCCGGTTTCAACAGGGAGCGGCCGTGGGACCCGGGGTAGGTGCTTCCCCGCTGCCAGGGAGCATCCGCACGCGTCCCCGATAGTGCGCCCCGCGGCTACCCACGCGGACGAGCCGCCACTCGGTGACCAGCACCCGCGACACCCTCCCTTCCGGAAACACCACCAGGACGACCCGTCCCGGTTGAAGGCGGCAGCGGCCTTCGAGAACGAGCTCGTCGGAGATGCGACCGGCGAGCTCGAGGTCGATGCCCACCCGATACCGACGCCCCCTCACGACGGGTCCCATTTCCTGCTGCCCGGATCGAATCGGAAGATGCGGGTGCGACCGGTGATGGGGGCCACCCGCACCGCGAACTGCACGTCGTCTGAGCGCAGGTAGAGCGTGCCAGGCGAGCAGTGACCGAGGGGCGAACAGCTGGCCATCGCGCTTCGACCGAACCTGACGCCGTCGGTCCGGCCAGCCGGCTCGTCGATGCCGGGGATGGCGGGGTCGAGCCCGAGCTCGACCCCGAGCAGATCGGTCAGCCGTTGTGGCGGCCGGCATCGGTCGGTCGTCGCGTCGAGCTCGGCCCGCCTGACGCCGTTGCCGTTGCCGTCGACGCACTGCCGGATGGTCCAGCCCCTTGCGTCCTGGTCGAAGACGAGCGCCGTGTGGCGGTTGGACGCGACGGCGCCGAGGCGTGCCTCGCGCAGACGCGAGGCCAGGTATGCGGCGGCGTTGCGTGCTTCGGCCGCCTGCATCGCGGTTGTGACAAACGGCAGCGTGATGCCGGCGACGCACGCCGTGATCAGGAGACCGAGAAGCAGGTCGGCAAGCGCGGCACCGCGGTCGGTGGTCGTCTGCCCCGACGCCATCTCCCACCTCATCGCGCCCCGGCAGGCGGCGGGCTCACCGTGATCTGCGGCTTGAGCTCGAGGAACCGCTTCTCGCCGATGCCCTGCACGTTCATGAGTTCCTCAATCTTCTTGAAGCCGCCGTTCTTCTCCCGGTACTCGATGATGCGGGCCGCCATGGCGGGTCCGACGCCGGGCAGCTGCTCGAGCTCGGCGGCGGAAGCCGTGTTGAGGTCGACCTGCCGGGCCGGCGCCTCGGCCTGTGCCGGCCCCTGCATGGCCGCGAACACGTCCACGGCCGGGACAACGAGGACCGCCGCGAGCACTCCTGCGCTGATCAGTCGAAGCATGGAACCTCCTCGGAGCGGGTGCTGACGCACCGCGTCGCGCACGGACGTGCGGCCGGCCCATCCGGCCGGTCCGTGCCGCGCACACCGGGGGAGGTCGCAAGGACCGGGCCCGGATGGCCCGCCGGTCGTGTGATGACCGCAACTGATTGATTGGACGACGGTTGGAGAGAGGGGCGAAGCGGTGTGTGTAGTGGCCTGACCGCGCGTTGCCGACGGAAGCGCAAACCACCGTTTCCCCGTTCCGGCCGTCACCCGGCTGAGGCGCAACGCCCGTTGCGCCCCCGATCCGGTCGGAGACGACGGGGCCGGACCCGGCCTTGCAGGGAATCAGGGGAATCGGCGGCCGGTTGGCCGGGACCGTGCACGCCGGTCGC
>QGVF01000057.1 GCA_003242705.1 Acidobacteriota bacterium | reverse complement strand
CCCGGCTTCGACGCCGACACGGTCGAAGCCGTCAAGGCCTCGGCGCGGGCGCAGGTCGAAGCTGCCGCCGCTCAGGCGGCCGCGACACAGGCCGGCGACGAAGCCGAAGTCGACACGGCCGCCGACGCCGAAGCGGAAAGCGCGGAAGCGGCGGCTGCCGAAGCGGTCGACGCCGGCGCCGACGACGGTGCGGAGGTGGCCGACGAGGCCGCCGGAACGGCCGCCGCAGAGGCGGCCGGCGAACCGCAGAATCAGGAGTAAGTCGTGCGTTCGAGCGTCGTACGACGCACGCGCGTGAGTGAACGAAACGGGGACCGCATGGGCGCCTGAACGCGGCCGGTCGGTCCTCGCAGCTGGAGTGAACGACGAAGGACGTCGATAGACGAGGAGCCGATTTGGCCACTGTCCGTATTTACAAGGTCGCCGAACTGCTGGGTCTGACGAGCCAGGAAGTCATCCGCCTGCTCAAGGAAGAAACCGGAATCGAAGTCAAGAGCGCGTCGAGCTCGATCGAGGAGATCGTCGCGCGGCAGTTCGTGGAACGACAGGCCCGCCAGCGCCAGATCGCGCTGCCGCCCGGCCCCGCCCTGTTCGCCGACACGCCCCGCCGCGGCCGCGGTGCCCCCGAGCCGCCCCGGCCGGCCGGCCCGTCTCTTCGTCCGCGTCTCGTCAAGACGCCGAAAACCCCCGCCGAACGCCCGGCCGAGTCGGCCGACACTCAGACGACCGCGCCTGTCGCCGAGCCTGAAGCGGCAGAAGCGCCCGCACCGGCACCCGAGGCGCCCGCGACGCCGGCCGCCGAACCCGTTCGCGTCGAGGCCGAACCGGCGGCCGAAGCCCCTGCGGCCCCTGCGGCCCCGGCGGCTCAGGCTCCGTCGGCTCCGGCCGCCGAAGCACCGGCAGCCGTCCCGGCAAGCGAGGCACAGCCGGCAGCTGCGGCTCCCGCCGCGCCCCCCTCGCCGGCCGAGCCGGTCGCGCCGACCGAGTCCGTGACCGAAGCGCCGCCGGCCGAGGAACAGCCGGCCCCGGCGGCCGAAGCCCCCAAGGCGCCCGAACCGGCGGCTGCCGCACCTGCGCCGGCCGCCGAGGCCCCGAAGGCGCCAGAGCCGGTGCGACCGGCCATTCCGACGCCGCCGCTGCGCGTCCCGCAGGGACCGAAGCCGACCGGGCGCGTCGTGCCGCCCACCCGGCGGCTGCGCATCGAAGATCCGGTCACCGGCGAGGCGCCGGCCGCCCGGCCGGTGCCGACGCGGCCGGTCATCCGTCCGCAGCCGGCGCCGCCGGCGCCGACGCGGCCGCCGATTCAGCCGCCGCCCGGGATCGCGGCGCGGCCCGGCACGTCGCCGCGTCCCGCGACGCCTGCAGCGCGGCCGCCGCTCGGCGGCCCGCGCCCGCTGCCGTCGCAGCCGATTCGTCCCGGTCAGCCGTCGGGGCCGCGCCCCGGGCCGGCTGCCCGGCCCGGCATGCGGCCGACCGGTTCGGGCCGTCGGTCCGGACCGCGGCGCGACGAACGGCCTGCTGCCCCGGTGGTCGAGACACCACCGCCGATTACGAAGCTCATCACGCTGGCGGAGGGCATGACCGTCAAGGATCTGGCCGACAAGCTCGACGTAAAGGTGAAGGACGTCCTCAAGAAGCTGATGGACATGCGCATGATGATGACCATCAACTCGACGCTGGACGCCGAAACCGCGACGGCCGTCGCGCGCCACTTCGGCGCCGAGGTCCTCATCCGGTCGTTCGAAGAGGAGCTGTCCGAGGGCGAAGTCGAGGCCTCGAAGCCCGAGGACCTGAAGCCGCGCGCCCCGGTCGTCACCGTGATGGGCCACGTCGATCACGGCAAGACGACGCTGCTCGACGCCATCCGGCAGACGAAGATCGCCGAGCGCGAGGCGGGCGGCATCACGCAGCACATCGGCGCCTACTCGGTCGATGTCGGCGACCGGCGTGTCGTCTTCCTCGACACGCCCGGTCACGAGGCCTTCACGATGATGCGCGCGCGCGGCGCCCGCCTCACTGACATCGTCATCCTCGTCGTGGCTGCCGACGACGGCGTGATGCCGCAGACGAAGGAAGCCATTGATCACGCGCGCGCGGCGAACGTGCCAATCGTCGTCGCGATCAACAAGATCGACAAGCCGTCGGCCAACCCTGACCGTGTCAAGCGCGAGCTGGCCGAGCTCGGCCTGACGCCTGAGGAATGGGGCGGCCAGACGGTCATGGTCGAGGTGTCGGCGCGCCAGCGGCAGAACCTCGATCAGCTGCTCGAGATGCTGCTGCTGGTGGCCGACCTGGCCGATCTGAAGGCCAACCCGAACCGTATGGCCCAGGGCACCGTGGTCGAGGCGAAGATGGAGCGCGGCCGCGGCGCGGTGGCGACCGTCCTCGTCCAGGACGGCACGCTCAACGAGGGCGATCTGTTCATCGCCGGCACGGTCGACGGCAAGGTCCGCGCACTGTTCGACGATCGGGGCCGCAAGGTGAAGTCGGCGGGCCCGGCGACGCCGGTCGAGGTCCTCGGCCTGTCGTCACTCCCCTCGCCCGGCGATACGTTCCAGGTCGTCGACGACCCGGTCAAGGCCCGGCAGGTGGTCGCCTACCGGCAGGCGATGGCCAAGGAGAAGGCGCTGCACGGCAAGGGCGGCCGTCTCACGCTCGAGACGCTGCAGGCCCAGATGGCCGAGGGCGGCATCAAGGAACTGCCGATCATCATCAAGGCCGACGTGCAGGGCACGGCCGAAGTGCTGGCCGACACGCTGTCGAAGCTCGGCGACGAGCGGGTCAAGATCCGGACGATTCACTCCGGCGTCGGTCCGATCAACGAATCCGACGTGCTGCTGGCCTCGGCGTCGAACGCGATCATCATCGGGTTCAACGTGCGACCCGACCGCAACGCGCAGGCCGTGGCCGAACGCGAAGAGGTCGACATCCGGCACCACACGGTCATCTACAACGTCACCGACGAGATCCGGAAGGCGATGGAGGGCCTGCTCGAGCCGACGCTGCGCGAGACGCGGATCGGCACGGCCGAGGTCCGGCAGATCTTCCGGACGCCGCGGGCCGGCACGGTCGCCGGCTGCATGGTGTCCGAGGGCCGCATCGCGCGCGGCTCCGACATTCAGGCGCGCGTGCTGCGCAACGGCGACGAGGTCTGGCAGGGCCGGATCGCCTCGCTGCGACGGTTCAAGGACGATGTCAGCGAGGTGCGGGCCGGCATGGAGTGCGGCATCGGCCTCGATCGCTTCAACGACATCCAGGTGGGCGACATCATCGAGTGCGTGACGATCGAAGAGGTCGCGCAGACGATGTAGCCGGGGCTCCGTCCCCGGCCGACGGCACATGACGATTGGTCTGCTCAGCGTGGAGCTCTTCCTGCCGCTGTCCGTCTCGCTGAAGGACAAGCGGATGGTGCTGCGCCGCATCAAGGATCGACTCCGGGCCGCGAACGTCGCGTGCGCCGAAGTCGCGTACCAGGAACTGTGGCAGCGGGCGGCGCTCGCGGTGGTAACCGTCGCCAGCGATCGCGTGGTCGCCGAGAAAACGCTCGCGGCCTCGCTCCAGGAAATCGAACGGCTCGAGCCCGGCGCGGTGACAGCCAGTCAAATCGAGTACCTGCACTGATGGCTCGTGGTATCCGACAGGAACGCGTCGGCGAAGAGATCCGCCAGGAGCTGGCGACCCTGCTCGCGCGCGAAGTGCACGACCCCGGCATCGGGTTCGTGACGCTGACACGCACGAAGGTGTCGCCCGATCTCCAGCTCGTCCGCGTCTTCTACACGATGATGGGCGACGAGCGCAGCCGGCGTGAGACACAGCGTGCGCTCGAGCGGGCGACGGCGTTCCTGCGGCGCCAGATCGGCCTGCGTATCCGGCTGCGGCGCGTGCCGGAGCTCCGGTTCGAGTTCGACCGGAGCATCGAGCATCAGGACCGCATCGAACAGCTGCTTATCGACATCGCCGAAGAGCGCCGGCTCCACCCCATCGTCGACGACGAGCCCGGCGATGCGCCCGGGGCGGAGCCATCCGGCGCGACGGCGGCCGATGCGCGGCCCGACGACGGAGATCCGTCGTGACGTCGGGCTCGGCGGCAGAAACCGCACGCGCGATTCTCGGGCACCGTTCCTTCGTCGTCACGTCGCACGCGCGTCCCGACGGCGACGCGATCGGGTCGTCGGTCGCGCTGGCGGCCGCGCTCGAGCAGCTCGGCCGGCAGGCGACGGTGCTGCTGCGCGATCCGGTGCCCGGCCCTTTCCGCGAACTGCCCGGCATCGAGCGCGTGCGCACGACCGACACGCTCGACGTCGACGCTGACGCGCTCGTCGTGCTCGAGTGCGGCGATTTGAGCCGCCCGGGCATCGCCGGCCTCGAGCGCATCGGTGCCGTGATCAACATCGACCATCACCTGGGCAACACGCTCTTCGGCACCTCGAACTGGTTCGACTCGGGGGCGGCGGCCTGCGGCGAGCTCGTCGCCGGGCTCATCGACGAGCTCGGCGTCACCTGGACACGCGAGATTGCCTCGCAGCTGTTCCTGGCACTTTCGACGGACACCGGCAGCTTCCGTTACGGGCCGATCTCGGCGCGCACGTTCGAAATCTGCCGGCGCATCGCGGAAACCGGCGTCCGGACGGCCGAGCTGTCGCGCATCATCTTCGAGAGCTATTCGATCGGCCGCGTGCGGCTGACCGGCGCGCTGCTCGACCAGATGACGCTGCACCACGGCAACCGCCTCGCCCTGCTCTACTACGACGACGCGCTGCTCGCCCGGTGCGGGGCCACGCCCGACGACACCGAAGGGCTCGTGAACCTGCCGCTCGGCGCGCGCGAGGTCGAAGCCGTCGCGCTCATCAAGGGTCAGCCCGACGGCACCTGGCGGGTCAGCCTGCGCTCGAAGGGCGAGGTCGACGTCCGCGCGGTCGCCTCGCGCTGGTCGGGCGGCGGGCACCGCAATGCCGCCGGCTGCACCATCACCGGTGAGCTGACGGCGGTCCGGGACGCCCTCGCCGCCGCGCTCGCCGAAGCCATCGACGCCGCGGCCGGCGCTCGACCGCTCGCCTGACCTGTTCGGCTTCATGGACGGCGTACTGCTTATCGACAAGCCCGCCGGGCTGACCTCCCACGACGTCGTGGCCCGGCTGCGGCGCATCCTCGGCGAGCGACGGCTCGGTCATACCGGCACGCTCGATCCGATTGCCACCGGCCTGCTGGTAATCGTCGCCGGCAAGGCGACACGCCTGTCGTCGCTGCTCACCGGCCACGACAAGACCTACGACGCCGTCATCCGGCTCGGACAGGCCACCTCGACCGACGATGTCGAGGGCGAGCCGATCGGCGAACCGGCGGCGCCGCCCGACGCCACGGCGCTTCCAGCGGCGCTCGAGCGGTTCCGCGGGACGTTCGCGCAGACACCGCCCGCCCACTCGGCGAAGAAGATTGGCGGCCAGCGCGCCTATCGCCTCGCTCGCGCCAGGCAGCCGGTACTGCCGGCACCGGTCGAAGTCACGGTCAAGGAACTGACCGTGCTTGGCTACGAGGGCGGCGATCTGCGGGTCCGGGTGGCCGCCACGGCGGGCTTCTACGTCCGCGCGCTGGCGCGTGACCTCGGGGCCGAGCTCGGCTGCGGCGGCCACCTCCGGGAGCTGCGGCGTCTCGCCTGCGGCCCGTTCCGCGTCGAGGATGCCCTGCCGCTCGATCAGATCGAGGCCCAGGGCGGCATCCCGGCCGACCGTGTGATTGCTCCGGTCGACGCCCTGCCGGAGCTCGACCTCGTCGAGGTGACGCCTGCCGGCCTGCAGCGGATCCGCAACGGCAATTACATCGGGCCGGTGCATGTCGCCGGGACGCCGGGCGGCGGCACGCCCCTGGTGCGGATCGTGGCCGAGGGCCGGCTGGTGGCCCTGGCGCGTCGCCGGGACGCCGCTTTGCATCCGGTCACGGTCCTCGGCTAACATCTGTCAATTGGCCATCGCAGGGAAGGCCCTTGATTACGGCGGACCGGTCACGCGCACGGCGCGCTCTGGGCCGTCCGTGGAGGAACGATCGTGAGCAACGAACGCAAGGCCGAGATCATCAGCAACTTCCGCGTGCATGACTCGGATACCGGCTCCCCGGAAGTTCAGGTCGCACTGCTGAGCGACCGCATCAACTATCTCACCGAGCACTTCAAGACCCACGCGAAGGATCATCATTCCCGGCGCGGTCTGCTGAAGCTGGTCGGCCAGCGGCGCCGCCTGCTCGACTACCTCAAGAAGAAGGATGCCAACCGCTACGCGGAGCTCATCCGCAAGCTCGGCATCCGCAAGTAGCGACTGTCGCCGCCGGACGCGTGCGGGCCGGCCTGCGGCCCACGCCGTCCGGCGCAGGTTCCCCCCAATCCCAGGTTCCTCATGATCCCAACGACTCATAAGCGCGAAGTGACGATCGGCGACCGGACGATCTCGATCGAGACCGGCAAGCTGGCCAAGCAGGCCGACGGAGCCGTCGTCGTCCGTTCAGGCGACACGATGGTGCTCGTGACCGCCTGTCATGCCGCCACGCCCCGCGTCGGCATCGACTTCCTGCCGCTCACCGTCGACTACCGCGAGTACGCGTACGCGTCGGGTCGGATTCCCGGCGGCTTCTTCAAGCGCGAGGGCAAGCCGGCCGAGAAGGAAGTGCTCACGAGCCGCCTCATCGACCGCCCGCTGCGGCCGCTGTTTCCCGCCGGCTGGCACTACGAAACGCAGGTCATCGCGCTGCTGATCTCGGCCGATCCGGAGAACGACTCCGACGTGCTGGCCATTACCGGCGCGTCGGCCGCGCTGACGCTCTCGTCGATTCCGTTCCAGAAGACGGTCGCGGGCGTGCGCGTGGGGCTGATCGACGGCCGGTACGTCATCAATCCGACGTTCGCCGAGCGGCGCGAGAGCAAGATCGACCTGGTCGTGGCCGGCAGCGCCGACGCGATCATGATGGTCGAGGCCGGCGCGAAGCAGGCCACCGAGGAAGAGATGCTCGGCGCGCTCGACGCGGCGCACCAGGCGATCCGCCAGATCGTGGCCGCCATCGACGAGCTGCGCGCGCTGGTGGGCCGCGAGAAGAAGACCGTCACCGTGCGGGAGATCGATCCCGACTTCCGCCGCGACATCGAGTCGAAGGTGTACGGGCCGCTCGCCGACGCGATGCGGATCAAGGACAAGCTCGAGAACTACAGCACGGTCGACGCCGTGCTCGCTCAGGTGCTCGAGGAGATTCCAGAAACGGAAGTCGAGCGCCGCGCCGACGCGAAGGCCATCTTCAAGGAGCTCAAGGAGCGCGTCATGCGGGACGAGATCCTCGAGCGCGGCCAGCGGCTCGACGGCCGCCGCTTCGACGAGATCCGCCCGATCTGGATCGAGACGGGCGTGCTGCCGCGTGTCCACGGCTCGGCCGTCTTCACGCGCGGCGAGACGCAGGCGCTCGTCAGCGCCACGCTCGGCACCGACGACGACTCGCAGAAGGTCGAGACGGTGGAGGGCGAAACGTACCGCCGCTTCATGCTGCACTACAACTTCCCGCCGTTCTCGGTCGGCGAGGTGCAGTTCCTGCGCGGCCCCGGCCGGCGTGAGGTCGGTCATGGCGCACTCGCCGAGCGCGCGCTGACGCCCCTGCTGCCCGACCAGAGCGAGTTCCCGTACACCATCCGCGTCGTCTCCGACATCCTCGAGTCGAACGGCTCGTCGTCGATGGCGTCGGTCTGCGGCGGAGCCCTCGCGCTGATGGACGCGGGCGTGCCGCTCAAGGCGCCGGTCGCCGGCGTGGCGATGGGCCTCGTCATCGACGAGGGCACGGGCAAGTGGGCCGTCCTCACCGACATTGCCGGCGCCGAGGACCACTACGGCGACATGGACTTCAAGGTCGCCGGCACCGAGGCGGGCATCACCGCCCTGCAGATGGACATCAAGGTGAGCGGCATCACGCTCGAGATCATGCGGAAGGCGCTCGAGCAGGCCCGCCAGGGCCGCCTCGAGATCCTGCGCAAGATGGCCGAGGTCCTCCCGGGACCGCGCCAGCAGATCTCGGCGCTCGCGCCGCGCATCGTGACCATCACGATTCCGACCGAGAAGATCCGCGACGTCATCGGCCCGGGCGGCAAGACGATTCGCGGCATCATCGAGAAGACCGGCGTCAAGATTGACGTCGAGGACGACGGCCGCGTGCACGTCGCCTCTTCCGACCAGGAGGCGTCCGATCGCGCGATCGCGATGATCAAGGAGCTCACGGCGACGCCGGAGCTCTACGCCGACTACCTCGGCCGCGTCGAGCGCATCACCGACTTCGGCGCCTTCGTCGAGATCATGCCGGGCGTCGACGGACTGCTTCACGTCTCGGAGATCGCCAACTACCGGGTGAAGGACGTCCGCGACGAACTGAAGGAAGGCGAACAGATCATGGTCAAGGTGATCAACGTCGATCCTTCCGGCAAGATCAGGCTCAGCCGCAAGGTGCTGCTCGAGCCCGGTGAAGGCACGGCGCCGCGCGAGCCCAGGCCGACGCAGGATGCCCCGGCCGAAGGCGGCAACGGCGGCGGTGGCGAGCGCCCGCGTCGCGGCGGTGCCCGCCCGCGCCGCCACTGAGGGCGACCAGGCACGGGACGGACGGTCGAAAGCGCCGTCCGATCCCGCGACTCCCCTGCTCCGGCTGTGCTCCCTCCGGCCAGTCCGCCTTCAGATGCGTCTGACCATCCAGGAGGGTAGGGTGGCGCTCACGTCCAGCACAGCCAGACGCCGTTTCATTTTCGTAACTCTCGGGCTGGTCGGCTCGTTTGCCTCGCGCATTCTGGCCGCCGGCCAGACGCGCCGCGACTTCACGGTCGTGGCGCGCCGCTATGGCTATCGGGTCAACGGAAGCGACGTCGCCGAAATCCGCGTCGTGCAGAACGACCTGGTGCACGTCACCTTCTCGACCGAAGACATCCCGCACAGCTTCACGATCGAGGAAGCGCCGTACCGGATCATGAAGCGGGCCGAGCCCGGCTCGCCCGTCTCGTTCAGCTTCCGGGCCGATCAGCCCGGGCGCTTCCGCTTCTTCTGCAACCTCACCATCGACGAAGGCTGCCGGCAGATGCAGGGCACGCTCATCGTCGCCGCCGCGCGCTGACGCGGCACACACCGCGCACCGCGGGATCCGGGACGCCCACCCTGCTTCTCCGGCCCCCGCGGGCGATCGGCGCTCAGTTCTGCTGTTCCTGCAGATAGCGAGCCGCCAGCTCGAGGCGCTCGACGACTGGCGGATGCCGGT
Source organism: Acidobacteriota bacterium (assembly GCA_003242705.1). GTDB lineage: Bacteria > Acidobacteriota > Vicinamibacteria > Vicinamibacterales > SCN-69-37 > SCN-69-37. Next base: position 11,805 of record QGVF01000057.1, on the reverse strand, counting down.
GATAGAGCACGCGCGTGAGCAGGCCCGGATTCTCGTCGGCCATCCGGCGGGCGCTGGCCCTTCGGATCGCCGACGAGAACGCGTGGGCGTGGCCCGTGCGGGCGAGCGCCCAGCGATCGGCGCGCCGCTCCTGGCGGCGCGACTGGGCGTGGCGGATGGGCGTCGCGGCCAGCCAGACGGCCGACGCCACGAAGGCCACCGCGGGCAGCGACGCCGGATGCCCCGGCCCGCGCAGTCCGACGCTCCCTTCGAGCAGGCCGAGCACCACATCGGCCGCGAGCAGGCCCGCAGCCAGAATCACCGCGTCGAGCGCCATCGTCCTGAGCACGTCGCGGTGCACGTGATGGGCCAGCTCGTGCGCCACGATGACCGTCACCTCGTCATCGGGCCATTCGCGGGCGACCTCTGAACTCAACAGCACACGCCGCGAGGCCCCGACACCGGTGATGGTGGCAATCGTCGATGACGTCTCGCCGTCCACCCACTCCTGGATGCTCGACACCGGCACGCCGGCGCGGGCGGCCAGCGCCGAGATCCGCCCTTCCAGCTCGGGTCGTCCGAGCGGGCGCACCGCGCCGCGGTCGAGCAGTGCCGGTCCATAGCGGCCGGCAACGACGACGCCGGCGGCGATGACAGCGGCCGACACGAGCCACCAGGCCGCCCCTGCCGCGCGTGCGCTCGCGAGCACCACGACCGCGGCTGCGGTTGTCGCAGTCAGGACGAACAGCGCCGCCGGCAGGCCGGCGCCGCGCCGTGCGTCGCCTGCCCTGCCGTAGGCGGCGTCGATGCGCCGCACGGGCCTGATGCAGGTTGGAAACACTGCAGCCGCACACGCCGTCAGGACGACGGCGACAAACAGCAGGAGTGCGACGCCGGCAGCGGCGGGGTCCGGCAGCCGCGGCGCGACCGACGCGGCCGCCGCCCAGGTCAGAGGACCGACCGGCGTGAAGGCGAAGACGGCAAGGACACTGCCGGCCGCCAGGCGCCCGAATGCCTGCGCCCGTCGCCTGAGCCGCTGATAGCGCGTCGCCTTCGCTTCATTCATCGAAGCGGCACCGGCCGGACGGGTGTCAGCTCAGCTGCAGCGAGATGAGCTTCGACACGCCCGGTTCCTCCATCGTGACGCCGTAAAGCCGATCGGCGATCTCCATCGTCTTCCGGTGGTGCGTGATGAGGATGAACTGGGTGTGCTCCTGCATGCCCTGGAGCATCTCGATGAACCGCCCGATGTTGGCATCGTCGAGCGGCGCGTCGATCTCGTCGAGCAGGCAGAACGGGCTCGGCCGGTGCTTGAAGATGGCGAACATCAGCGCCATCGCGGTCAGCGCCTTCTCGCCGCCCGAAAGCAGCTGGACGTTCTGCAGACGCTTGCCCGGCGGCTGCGCAATGATGTCGATGCCGCTTTCCTGCTCGTTCTCCTGATCGATCAGCACGAGCCCGGCGCGGCCGCCGCCGAACAGCGTGGCGAACGTCTGCTGGAAGTGCTCGTTGATCTGCGTGAAGGCCTCGGAGAAGCGCTCTTTCGTCGTCTTGTCGATGCGACGGATCGCCTCACCCGTCTGCGAGATCGAATCGAGCAGGTCCTGGCGCTGGGCCGTCAGGAACGTGTGGCGCTCTTCGAGCTCGTCGAACTGCTCAATCGCCATCATGTTCACCGGACCGAGCCGCTCGATCCGGCGTCGGAGCAGCGCAATGACGCCCTCGACGTCGACCTCGACGTCGGGCGGCGCCGCCACGGCGACGGCTGTCGCGGGCTCATCCGACTCTCCGGCCTCAGCCGCGGCGTGCTGCCGCCCCTCACCCGCTGCGGCGTCGCCGCTCGCGGCATCTTCCTCTTCGTCGCCGTCGGCGCTGTCGCCATCGACGGCATCGGCGCTGGCGCGCGTCGACGGCGGCACGAGCTCGCCGGCCTCGCGCATGCGCGTAACGGCCTGCTCCACCTCGTCGAGCGTCAGCCCGAGCGACTCGCTGCACGTGGACGCCAGGTGCGACAGGTCCGACGCGGCACCGGCACGAGCCAGCTCGGCCTGCATCACCTCGCTGCGCACCGCATCGAGCGCCTGCCGCGCCGAACGCGCGTCGGTATCGCGGGCATCGAAGTCGCGGCGCAGCTCGGCCAGTCGATCGTCGCTTTCGACGACGGCCGCCCTCAGCTCGGAGAGCGTCCTGACGTCGTCGTCGAGCGCCGTCTGATTGGCGGCGATGGCCTCGCGCAGCTCGGCTGCGCGGGCGTGGAGCCGTGCGACGTCACCGCGCCTGACGGCGATGCGCTCGTCGAGATCGCGCGCATCGCGCTCGAGCCTGGCAGCCTCGGCCTCGAGCCCGGATGCCCGCTCGACGAGCGCGGCCTGCTCGGCCCGCGCCGCCGCCACCTCGCGCATCGACGCTTCGGCCGCCTCGCGTGCCTGCTGCAGCCGCGTGAGCGCGGCGCTCAGCGCATCCTCGGCCGTGCGCATCTGCGCCTCGTGCTCGGCAATGGCCGCGATCGCCTCTTCGCGACGGCGCTCGGTGGCCTGCTGTTCCTCGGCCGCGCGCGTGCGCTCGGTCGTCACGACCTCGAGACGCCGCCCGATGCGCTCCCGCTCGTCGCGGCTGCGTGCCACCTGCGCCTCGAGCGCGACGATGTCCTTCTCGCGTCCGTGCAGGTCGGCCACCAGGTGCTCGAGGCGACGCTGCCCCGCGGCAATCCGGTCGTCGATGTCGGCCAGCTCAGACGTCAGCGCATCGATAGCGCCGGCGATCTCCTCGGCCTCCTGTCGGAGCTGCTGGATCTCGGCACGTGTCTCGAGAATGCCCCGCGCCCCCTGACGGCTGCCGCCCTCGACGAGCCACGGCGCGGCGAACACCTCGCCGTGCGTTGTCGCCACGCGCCGGGCGCCGGCCGCAATCGCGGCCTGCGCCGCGGCGAACGACTCGACCACCCAGGCGTCCTCGAGCAGCCGGCCCACCGCCGCTGCATCCGGGCCGGGGGGCGGGCCGACGCGGGAAAGCGCCCGGGCGCCCCCCGGCCCGGGCACCGGGCCCGGGGCACCGCCGGCTCCGCCATGAGCGCGTCGAGCACGACGAAGCCGCAGCGGCCGGCGTCGCGTGCGGCGACGAACTCGAGCGCGGCGGCTGCATCCGCCGCCGAATCGACAATGACGTGCTGGAGCCGCTCGCCGAGCAGTGCATCGACCGCCTTTTCGAAGGAGCGTTCGACGACCAGATGGTCGGCCACGGCGCCGTGATGGCGCACGGCTCCGGTGTCGTCGGCAAGTACCAGGCGCGCCGCGTCACCGAAGGTGGCGCGTCGCGCCTCGAGCTCCTCGAGCGAGCGCAGGCGCGCCTCGCGCCCCGCCAGCTCACGCTCGCGGATCGCGCGGTCCTGCGCCAGACGCGTCCGCTCGGCCCGCAGCGCCACCAGCTCGTCCTCGGCGGCCGCCCGGGCGGCCGCCGTCTCCTCGCGGGCCGCGCGCGCCTCGTCGAGCCGACGCTCGGCCTCCTCGCAGGCCTCGCGGGCACGCGCGACCTCGGCGTCGAGCTCGCGCGCCTCGATCTCGAGCCGCTCACGCTCGGCCGCCACACGATCGCGCACCGCGGCCGCGTGGTCACGCGCCTGCGCGAGCGCCGACAGCGTCGTGGCCGCCGACATCACGACGGCGCGCGCCTCGTCGGCTTCGCGCTCGACGCCCTGCACGGCGCCGAGCGCCTGCAGGTAATCCTGCTCGCGCGCCTGAACGGCCGACGTGGCCGATTCGAGCGTCTCCCGTGCACGCACCGCGGCCTCGCGGCCCGCGGCCAGCGACGCCTGCAGCGGCTCGCGCCGCGCCTCGAGCTCATCGGCCTCGGCCGCGAACGCGTCGGCCTGCCGGCCCAGCTCCTCGAGCTGCTGCCGATCGAATTCGATCTGCTGCTGCCGGCGACCGATCGCCAGCTCGCGCGCGTGCGCCTCGTCGCGCGCCGCGGTGGCGCGCGCCTCGGCCGCAGCCAGCTCAAGCCGCACGGCTTCAATCGCGCTCTCGAGCTCGGCCACGCGCGCGGCCGCCGCAACCTCGCGCGCACGTGCCGACTCGAGACGCGCCTCGGCGCCGGCAATGGCCGCGCGCAGCGTCTCGTAGCGCCGCGCGATCTGCACCTGCTCCCACTTCCGCAGCTCTTCGCGGAGCTTCCGGTACCGCCGCGCACGCGCCGCCTGGCGCTTCAGCGCGTTCCGCTGCTTCTCGACCTCGTAGATCACGTCGTCGACGCGCGTGAGGTTCTGCTGCGCCGCCTCGAGCTTCAGCTCGGCCGCCCGACGTCGCGCCTTGTACTTCGTGACGCCGGCGGCTTCCTCGATCAGCGCGCGCCGCTCGGCCGGACGCGACGAAAGGATCTGCCCGATCTTTCCCTGCTCGATGACGGCGTAGGCCTTCACGCCGAGGCCCGAGTCCATCAGCAGATCGTGGATGTCGCGCAGGCGGCACACCTCGCCGTCGATCAGGTACTCGCTTTCACCCGATCGGTACAGCCGGCGGCCGATCTCGACGTCGCGCGTGATGACGGGCTGATCGTCGAGGAGCGGATCGCCGTCGCCGCTGTCGGCCTCGCCCGGCCGCATCGGACGCCGCACCTGCGTGAGCCTGAGCCGCACCTCGGCCGACGCCGTCGGCTTGCGCCCCTCGCTCCCGTTGAAGATCACGTCTTCCATGCGCTCGCCGCGCAGGCTCTTCGCGCTCTGCTCGCCAAGCACCCACGTGATCGCGTCGACAACGTTGCTCTTGCCGCAGCCGTTCGGTCCGACGATGGCGGTCACGCCGTGGTCGAAGCCGAGCTCTGCGCGCTCAGCAAAGCTCTTGAATCCAGCGATATGCAGTTTGGACAGTCGCATGCGGAACGTTTCCGGAAGACGGAGTCAGCCGCGCGCCTCCGGCCACGCCGGCCGGGGAGGCGACAGAGCGCGGCTGGTCCATTCGGAACGGTCGGAAGTCTAACAAGCGCTAGTTATCGCGGCAAGCAGAAAGCGCCCTACAAGATGTAGGGCCCACTAGCGCGCCTGGGCGCTGCGCCCCGCCGCCTCGCGGCGGGCGCGCGACTCGTTGAGCATCAGTTCGGCCTGATCGAAGTGTGCCAGGGCCTCGCGCAGCTGCGGATCGACGCGCGACAGCGACCGGCGCGCCTGCTCGAGCCCGAACAGGTCGGTGTCGACCTCGTAGTGAATCATCGCCTCGATGAACGTGCGGTCGGCCGCGAAGGCCGCCTCGTCGATCGTGATGCGCTGCGATTCGAGGAACCGGCGGAAGTCCTGGATCATCTCTTCAGTGACCGTCCACTCGGGCCCGACCGTGTAGGCCGCCGCCGACATGGCCCCCGGCCGCGTGTCGCCCTCGCGCGTGAACCGTTCGGCGAAGCTGATGAAGACCTGACGCGCGAGCAGCATCCGCGAGAAGCGCGTCGGGTTGAAGCCTTCGACCGGCCCCGGCACGAAGAAGTCGGGCTCGATGCCGCCGCCCGAGTACACCTCGCGCTGGCCGTCCGTGTACTTCCGATCCTCGGGCCGGCGCTCGCGTTCGCCGCTCTGCTCGCGCTGGACGTACAGCATGTAGTCGTCGAAGCTGCCGTCCCACGGCCGCTGGATCATGCGGCCGCTCGGCGTGTAGTAGCGTCCGGTCGTCAGCGCCAGGCCGGCACCGTTGGCGATCGGGTACACCGACTGCACGAGCGCCTTGCCGAACGTCGTTTCGCCGACGACGATGCCGCGGTCGTGATCCTGGACGGCGCCGGTGACGATCTCCGAGGCGCTCGCGCTCTCGCGATTGACGAGCACGATCAGCGGAACGTCGGTGTAGTCGCCCTGACGGCTGGCGCGATAGACCTCGTCGGAGTTCCGGACGCGCCCGCGGGTGGAGACGATCACTTCACCGCGCGGCAGGAACCGGTTCGAGACGGCGATCGCCTGATCGAGCGGACCGCCGGGGTTGTTGCGCAGGTCGAGCACGAGCCGCCGCATGCCCGACGCCCGCAGCCTGCGGAGCGCCTCGCCCAGTTCCTGATTCGTCGTCTCGGAAAAATCCTGCAGCCGGACGTAGCCCGTCTGGTCGTCGAGCATGAACGCGGCGCGGACGCTGGCGATGCGGATCTCGTCGCGCTCGACCGTCAGCGGAATCTCGGTGTCGAGCCCCGGCCGCCGGATCCGCAGGTCGACTGTCGTCCCCTTCGGCCCCTTGACGCGCTGGACGACGTCGTCGGTCGTCCAGCCGTCGGCGTCCTCGTCGCCGACGCCGGCGATGATGTCGCCGCGGCGGATACCCGCGCGGTAGGCCGGCGATCCCTCGAAGAGCGAGGTGACCTCGATCTCCTTCGTCGCCGGGTTCTGCACGATGCTGATGCCGATGCCGTAGTAGCGCCCCTCCTGCCGCTCACGCACGCGCGCGAACTCGCCCGGCGAGAAGAAGCTCGAGTGCGGATCGAGCGTGCGGAGCATGCCGTCGATCGACGCGTAGATCAGCATCTCGCTGCCGCAGACCTGTCCCGAAGCACACACCGAGGGCAGCGGCTCGACGTACTGCTGCTCGATGGCCGCGAGCGCCGCCGTGTAGATACGCATGCGCTCGTTGACGCGGTCCTGGCCGTTGAGGGCCACGGTACCCGCCACGGCAGCCAGCACGCCGGCAGCCGCCAGACCGGTCCAGAGCGAACCCGACCGAAACCGGACCATGTCCCCTACTCCTCGTCCGCGGCGTCGCGCAGACGCTTCTTGCCGAACAGCCAGGCGACCCCGATGCTGATCACGTAGAGCACGAGCATCGGCGCCGAGAAGACCGCCAGGGTGACGACGTCGCCCGACGGCGTGATCACAGCCGCCAGCACCACGATAGCAAGCACGGCGTACTTGAAGTGCCTGATCATGAAGCCGGCCGTCACCACGTTGAAGCGGGCCAGGAAGAACACCGCAATCGGCAGCTGGAAGATGATGCCGAGCGCCAGGATGACCTTGACGTACAGGCCGAAGGTGACGTCGAGGTTGGGCAGGAACTGGAGCCCTTCGGTCATGTAGCTGGCGAAGAACTGCCACATGGCCGGGAAGGCCACCTCGTGCGCGAAGTAGGCGCCGGCGAGGAAGCAGATCGAGGCCGACAGGACGAACGGGATGACCACGCGCTTTTCGCGGGCGTACAGCCCGGGCGCGACGAACAGCCAGGCCTGCATGAACAGGAAGGGCGAAGCAACCAGCAGCCCGACCAGCCCCGAGAGCTTCATGCTGAACATGAAGCCGGCCATCGGCTGGGTGTACACGAGGTTCCCGCCGTACTGGCCGAAGTACTCGACGTAGTAGTTGAACAGCGGCTCCCAGTAGAAGAAAGCGACGCCGCAGCACGCAATCAGCACGTAGAGGCTGTGAAGGATCCGCCGGCGCAGCTCGTCGAGATGCTCGAGGAACGTCATCCGCGAGCGGTCGTCGAGCTCTTCGTCGTAGCCGTCCTCGAGCAGGCCGGTCCCCGTCGTCTCCGTGCTCATCGCTGGTTCCGGTTCACCGGTAGGCGTACCACGTCGAGTCAGGCGCGCGACTCACGCGCCACCGTCTCGGGCTCGGCGCCGGACTCGGCCGCGTCGAACGCCGCCTCGGCATCGGGCGCGGACGTGGCGGCCGGCTCGGTTGCCGGCGGCGGGGTGGCCGGTGTACTGGCCGCGCGGGCCGTGGCCTGGCGCCGCTCCTCCATGCGGATCTCGTCATCGAGGGTGCTGCGCAGCTCATTTGACGCCCGCTTGAACTCCGACAGGCTCTTGCCGAGCGACCGGCCGAGCTCGGGCAGCTTGCGCGGGCCGAAGACAATCAGCGCCACCACGAAGATGACGACCAGTTCCCAGACTCCCAGAGGGCCCATTGCTTCTCGTTCCTTGCTGAAAATGTGACTTCCGTCAGTATACTCTGCGCAGCCGCGGACGCGGCAAAGAAGCAGCGAAGAACTGGCTGGAAGTAGCGAACTTACGTTGACTTGCCGGGAAACCCGATCTTAGGATGGTCCGGGGCGACTCCCCCGGCCCAAGAGTTGCAATATCACAATCAGCGTGACGCGAACTCAATCGAAACGGATACCTACCATGAGACGACTGGTCGGAGTGAGCGCATTGGCCCTGGCCTTCGGGCTGGCGCCAGCGGCCGCTTTTGCACAACCCGCACAGCCATCTCAGGCGTCCTCCCCCGCGCCTGCGGATGAGGTTCAGGAAACGACCCGCCCGGCTACGACGACAGCCACCGGCACGACCGGCATCTGGTTCGTGCCGAGCGGTTCGGTGCTCGACCACGGTCAGTGGTCGGTATCGCTCTACCGCGCGAACTTCGACGACGGGCAGGGCTTTACGGACATCTCGTATTTCCCGGTCACATTCGCCGTCGGCGTGGGCAACCGGGCGGAAATTTTCGGCAGCCTGCGCACGATTACGCGGATCGACCGCGACACGCGCCCGCTGTTCTTCGAGGGCATCAACGACAAGGGCACCGGCGGCGGCATCGTCCCGGATCACCCCCTGGTCAACAGCGAGTGGACCGGTAACAAGATCGGCGACCTGTGGCTCGGCGGCAAGGTGAACCTCACCCCCGACGCGCCCGCCGCTTTCGCACTCCGCGGCATGGTGAAGCTGCCGATGGGCGACGACGGCTCCGGGGCCTCGTCGGGCAAGCTCGACGGGCAGGTCGACGTCATCGTCTCGCACGCCAACGACGCAGTCGAGCTGAGCGGCTTCGGCGGCATCCTGATGCGCGGCAGCCCCGACGGCTACGAGCTCACCAACGGCCTGCGCTGGGGCGTGGGCGCCGCCTTCCCGCAGCGCGGTCTCGGCGGCCTGCGGATCAACGCCGAGCTGTTCGGCGAGCGGTACTTCGACGACACGATCACGGCGCCCGAGGGGCTGACCGGCAGCGACGGCTCGATCGTGCCGACGCGCACGCAGCTGCGCAGCCCGGCCGTCGCGCTGCTCGGTCTCACGTGGCAGGCGCCGAACGGCTTCTTCGTCGGCGCGGCCGGCACGTGGAACCTCACCATGGCGGGCCGCAGCGATGCGGGTCCGGAGTTCAGCGACTACCCACGCGACGACAAGGGCTTCCAGGTGCGCATCGGCTGGCATCCGGGCGCGCGTCGGCAGGCCATCCAGCCGCCGCCGCCTCCGCCGCCGCCGCCGCCGGCCGAGCCGCCCGCGAACCGTCCGCCGACGGTCAAGGCGTCCTGCGACCCGTGCGAGGTCGAGGTGGGTCGCACGTCGACGCTGACCGCCGACGGGCAGGATCCCGATGGCGATCCGCTCACCTACCAGTGGAAGACCCAGGCCGGCACGGTGGCCAACCCGACGCAGCGGCAGACGCCGTGGACCGCGCCGAATCAGCCGGGCCAGGTGCCCGTCACCGTCACGGTCGACGACGGCCGCGGCGGGACGGCGAGCGACACGGTCACGATCAACGTCGTGCAGCCGCGTGAGTACGTCTTCGAGGACGTTCACTTCGAGTTCGACCGGTACAACATCCGGCCGGACGCGCTGAAGATCCTCGACGAGGCCGTCGCCGCGATGCAGGAGAACACCGCCCTGCGGCTCACCATCGAGGGTCACACCTGCAACATCGGCACGGCCGAGTACAACCTCGCGCTCGGTGAGCGCCGCGCCGGAGCGGTGCGCGATTACCTGGTCAGCCGCGGCATCTCGGCCGACCGGCTGCAGACGGTCAGCTTCGGCGAGGAGCGGCCGAAGCACGACAACTCGCGCGAGGAGACGCGCCGGCTCAACCGCCGCGCGGCCCTGACGGTCCGCCTCCAGTAGGCGGCCGTCACTCCGCGCCCACACACGAAGGGCCGGAAGGAGCGCTGCTCCTTCCGGCCCTTTCTCTTTGCAACGTCGTCCGCTGCGCCTGACGCGCAGCGGCCCGCCCGAACCTGTCCGTGATCAGCGCGCCCGGCGCCCTTCCCGCGCCGCGGAGGGCGAGGCCGGGCGCGGGCGGCTCAGTAGGCCTTCGCGAACCAGCCCTTCACCGACGACGGACGGCCGCAGCGGACGCAGGTGCCTTCGACGCGCGGCGAACCGAGCGGAATGTTCCGCAGCGTCGCCTGCGTGTCGGCCTTGATGGCCGCCTCGCACTCCGCGTCCCCGCACCAGGGCGCGACGACGAAACCGGGGCGCCCTTCCATCAGCGACCGGAACGCCTCCCAGTCGCTCACCTCGGTCGTGTGCTCGTCGCGGAACGCACGCGCCCGATCGAGCAGCGCCTGCTGGATCGTCTCGAGCAGGTCCGGAATCTTCGTCGTCAGCTGGTCGAACGGGATCGATTCCTTCGCGCGCGTGTCGCGACGGACACTCATCACGGCCGACTTCTCGATGTCCTTCGGCCCGATCTCGAGCCGCAGCGGCACGCCCCGCATCTCCCACTCGGCATACTTCCACCCGGGGGAGTTCTCTTCCGAGTCGTCGAGCTTCACGCGCACGCCGGCCCGCTGCAGATCCGCACGGATCCGGTCGGCCACCGGCAGGACCGTTTCCTTCCAGTTGCCGCGCGGAATCGGAACGATGACGACCTGGTACGGCGCGACGTGCGGCGGCAGAATCAGTCCGCTATCGTCGCCATGGGTCATGATGACGCCGCCAATGAGCCGCGTCGACACGCCCCACGACGTCGTCCACGCATACTGCAGCGTCTTGTCGCGCCCCTGGAACTGGATGCCGAACGCCTTCGAGAAGTTCTGGCCGAGGTTGTGCGAGGTGCCGGCCTGCAGCGCGCGGCCGTCGCCCATCAGCGCCTCGATCGAGTAGGTTCGGGCCGCGCCGGCGAACTTCTCGCTGTCGCTCTTGGCGCCCGCCACGACCGGCATGGCGAGGTCGCGTTCGGCGAACGTCCGGTACACCTCCAGCATCCGCAGCGTTTCCTCTTCGGCTTCTTCCGCGGTCTCGTGCGCGGTGTGCCCTTCCTGCCACAGGAACTCCGTGGTGCGCAGGAACGGACGGGTCACCTTCTCCCAGCGAACGACGTTGGCCCACTGATTGATGAGCAGCGGCAGGTCGCGCCACGAGCGGACCCACTTCGCGTACATCGTGCCGATGATGACCTCGGACGTCGGCCTGACGGCGAGCCGTTCCTCGAGCTTCTCGTCGCCGCCGTGGGTGACCCAGGCGACTTCGGGCGCGAAGCCCTCGACGTGTTCCTTCTCGCGCAGCAGCAGGCCTTCGGGAATGAACAGCGGAAAGTACGCGTTGACGTGCCCGGTCGCCTTGAAGTCGGCGTCGAGCAGCCGCTGGATGTTCTCCCAGATGGCGTAGCCGTACGGCCGGATCACCATGCAGCCCTTCACCGGCGAATAGTCGGCGAGCTCGGCCCGCCGGACCACGTCGACGTACCAGCGGGAGAAGTCTTCCGAGCGGGGCGTGATCTCGGTGACGAACGTGTCTTTCCTGTCCTTTTTGTCCTTATCCGTGTCGGTCAAGCAGCGCTCCAGGTGTCAGGGAATCCGGCCGTCGCGGCGACGCCAGAAGGGCGGGATTTCAGCGCTCGTCCCGGGATCGCTCGTCGAAACAGCGGCGTTTCCAGTGTAGATCGTCGCGCTCGGGATAGTCGGTCCGCCGGTGGGCGCCCCGGCTCTCGAGCCGCCGCGCCGCCGCGCGGACGATCAGCCGGCCGACGACGAGCAGGCTGGTCGTGCGCCACGTCCCGGGCGACAGTCCGGCCCCGCGGGCCCGCTCCGCCGCCAGCTCGTCCAGAGCCCCTTCGAGCACGCGCGCCGCGGCGTCCAGCCCTTCGCTGGTGCGGAAGACGCCAGCCTGGTCCCACATCAGACGACGAATGGAGACCTCGTCGATCGGCAGCCGGCAGGC
>QGVF01000056.1 GCA_003242705.1 Acidobacteriota bacterium | reverse complement strand
ATTTTTTTGGCGGTGGCAAGCGCGTGTTCCAGCGCCCGTGTCGACGAGGGCCGTCCGATGACGAACGGCATCATCATGTGCGGGAAGACGACGACATCACGGAGCGGAACGACGGGGAGAGTTTCGTAGTGATCCATGGGGAGTGATCGAGCGTGAATATGGATCCGGCGCCGATCCGCCGGTTCAACCGGCCTTTTCCATTACCGTGATCGGCTTCTCCTTCGACTCTACCACCTCGCGCGTGATCACGCACTCGCGAATCTTTTTCTGGCCCGGCAGCGTGTACATCAGGTCGAGCATCAGGTCCTCGATGATCATCCGCAGGCCGCGGGCGCCGATCTTCCGGCGCAGCGCCGCCTCCGCGATGGCGGCCAGCGCGTCATCGGTGAACCGGAGCTTGACGTTCTCGTACTCGAACAGCCGCTGGTACTGCTTGGTGATGGCATTGCGCGGCTGGGTCAGAATCTGCACCAGGGCGTCGCGATCGAGCTCGTGCAGCGTCCCGATGACCGGCAGCCGCCCGACGAACTCCGGGATCAGGCCGTACTTGATCAGGTCCTCGGGCTCCAGATGCTCGAGCAGCGACGACGAGGTCCGCACCGACTTCACGTCGGCCTTGAAGCCCATCGTCTTGCGGCCGAGCCGGCGGGCGATCTGCCTGTCGAGCCCCACGAACGCGCCGCCGCAGATAAAGAGGATGTTGGTCGTGTCGATCTGGAAGAACTCCTGGTGCGGGTGCTTCCGGCCGCCCTGCGGCGGCACGTTGGCTACCGTGCCCTCGAGGATCTTCAGCAGCGCCTGCTGCACGCCTTCGCCCGAGACGTCGCGCGTGATCGACGGGTTCTCGTCCTTCCGGCAGATCTTGTCGACTTCGTCGATGTAGATGATGCCCTGCTGCGCCTTCTCGATGTCGCCCCCGGCCGCCTGCAGCAGCTTCAGGATGATGTTCTCGACATCCTCGCCGACGTAGCCCGCTTCGGTGAGCGTCGTGGCGTCGACGATGGTGAAGGGGACGGAGAGGAGCCGGGCGAGCGTCTGCGCGAGCAGCGTCTTGCCGGTGCCGGTCGGCCCGATCAGCAGGATGTTCGACTTCGCCAGCTCGACGTCGTGCCGGCCGCGCGACTGCTTCTGGATCTCGAGCCGCTTGTAGTGGTTGTAGACGGCGACGGCCAGCTTCTTCTTCGTCTGTTCCTGTCCGATGACGTACTCGTCGAGGAACTTCTTGATCTCGGTCGGCAGCGGCAGCGCCGAGCGCGCGCCCCGATCGAACTTGCTGTCGTCGGCGATGATGTCGTTGCAGACCTCGACGCACTCGTCGCAGATGAAGACCGTCGGGCCCGCAATCAGCTTGCGGACGTCATTCTGGTCCTTGTTGCAGAACGAGCAGCGGAGGATGTCGGTGTCGCCGGTCTTCTTCGTGGTCATTGCCCCTTCTCGCGCCTTCCTACGATATCGGCGCCGGCCGGCGGCGTCGACAGCGGGGACGTCCCGGAATACTCAGGCCCGACGACTGAGTACATCGTCGATGATACCGTATTCCTTCGACTGCTCTGCGCCCATGATGTAGTCGCGGTCGGTGTCCTCCTCGATGCGGGCGATGGGCTGTCCGGTGTGCTGCGCGAGGATCTCGTTCAGCCGCTGGCGCATCCGCAGGATTTCCTTCGCGTGGATGTCGATGTCGGCCGCCTGGCCGGCCAGGCCCGACATGTGCGGCTGATGGATCAGAATCCGCGAGTTCGGCAGCGAGAACCGCTTGCCCTTCGTGCCGGCCGCCAGCAGGACCGCCGCCATCGAGGCCGCCTGCCCGATGCAGTAGGTCTGCACGTCGGGCCGGATGAACTGCATCGTGTCGTAGATCGCCAGCCCCGCCGTGATCGACCCGCCGGGCGAATTGATGTAGAGGAGGATGTCGCGCTCCGGATCCTCGGCCTCGAGGAAGAGCATCTGCGCGATCACCAGGTTCGCGATCTGATCGTCGATCGGCGTCCCGATGAAAATGATGCTGTCCTTGAGCAGCCGTGAGTAGATGTCGTAGGCGCGCTCGCCGCGGTTGGTCTGCTCGACCACCATCGGCACCAGTTGAGCTCGGGAATTCGGCATAGAAACTCGGGGGTCGGTCGGGGAGCAGCCTGCCGCGCCGGCCGTCTGCTCCGGGTTATCGGCCGCACACGGCGCCGGATTATCCGCGCACCTGCACGCCGCTGCGCTCCGTCGCGCAAAGCTCACGTCGTAATCTGCGCCTGCTCGAGCAGCCAGGTCATCGTCTTCTCCCGGCGGATGCCCACCCGCAGCCGCGGCAGCGCCCCTTCCTGCTCGAGCCGCGCGCGCACGGCCTCGGGCGTCCGCCCGGCCCGCTCGGCGAACTTCGCAATCTCGGCCTCGAGGTCCTCGTCGGTCGCCTCGATCTGCTCGCGACGCGCGATCTCGTCGAGCACCAGCGTGCTGCGCACCGTTTCTGACGCCGCCTCCTTCTGCCGCTCGCGGAACTCGCGCCAGTCGACGTCGACCTGCATCGGATCGATGCCCTGTTCCATCAGCCGCCGGACGAAGTCCTCGAGCCGCCGATCGATTTCGGCCTCGACCAGCACCTCGGGCGCCGTCGGCAGCCGCGAGGCCAGCTGCGACAGCAGCGCGTGCCGCACGGCGTGATCCGCCTCGGCTTCCGCGTTCGCCTGCAGGTTCTCGCGGACCCGCTCACGCAGCGCTTCGAGCGTCTCGACGTCGCCTACTTCCTTCGCGAACTCGTCGTCGAGCGCCGGCAGGACGCGCCGGCGCACGCCCTTGACGGTGATCGCGTAGTCGACCGTCGCGCCGGCCAGCTCCTTGATCTCGTAGTCCTCCGGGTAGTTCACCGCGAACTCCCGCCGGTCGCCCTCGCGGACGCCGGTGAGGTTCTCGTCGAACCCGGGCGGGTTGGCCGACGCGCCAATCTCGATCGTGACGTTCTCGAGCGATTCCGACTGGTCGCCCTCGGGCTCGGGCTGGCCGGGCACGGCAATCAGCCGGCCACGACGCGTGCGCGTCAGATCGACGAGCAGCGTGTCGCCCGTCTCGGCGCCCCGATCCTCGATCGGTTCCCACCGCGCATGCTGCTGCTGCAGCTGCTCGAGCGCCTGGTCGACGGCGCCCACTTCGAGCACGGCCGGCGGCTTCTGCAGCGACAGCCCGAGGTACTCGCCGGGATCGATTGGCGGCAGGGTCTCGAAGTCCGCGACGAAGGTGAGGGGACGGCCTTCCTCGAGCACCACGTCCCGGATGTCGGGCGTGGCCACCGGCTCGAGCCCCCGCTCCCGCAGCGCGTCGTCGAGCAGGCGGGGGATCAGATCGTGGGCGACGTCGTGAAGGATCTGCTCCCGGTAGCGCTGCCGGACGACGCTGGCCGGCACCTTACCCGGCCGGAATCCCGGCACCCGGGCGGATCGGCGGTATGTCTGTGCGACCCGCTCGATCGCCTCCTCGACCACGTCGGTCGGCACCTCGAAGGTCAGGTGCTTGCGGGTCTCCGAAACCTCTGTGAACTCGGTCTTCATTCCGGACATTATGCTCCGAACGCCGGCGGCTCACCATCCCGGCACGGCACGGGCCGCAGGTCCGGCCGCGGCTGCGGGGCAGGCCCGGATACACCGGTCGGCGCCCCGGCGCGACCGGTGCGGATATCGACAATAGGGACTGGTGGACGAGGTCGGACTCGAACCGACACGGGATTGCTCCCACGGGCTTCTAAGACCCGCGCGGCTGCCAGTTACGCCACTCGTCCGGACCCGCACGATTATGCACCGGCCGGGTCTTGTCTGGTGCGTCGGGGGTGGCCCCCCGATCGCCACATACAGCGAGCGCTCGCTTCGTCGCGGGCGAACGTTAGACGGGACGCGAAGGCGCGGGGTTGTCGCGGCTGTCGAGGATTTTCCGGCACTCGTCGGCGATGGCGTCGGCCAGCGACCTAGGCGCGACAACGCGCGCGTCGGCGCCAAAGCCCAGCACCCAGGTCCGCAGGGCGGGGTCGACCGAGACCCGCAGCGTCATTCGGACGCCGCCATCGGGCAGCGGCGCGATCTGCTGCGATTCGTGCCAGATGCGCGACTGGACGTACGGTGCGATGGCGGGCGAGAACTCGATTTCGACAGGCTCGGGCGTGCCCGTGAAGACGCCCATCGAGTGACCGAAGACGTCGGGCGGCAGCTCCTGCCGGTGTCGGAACGTCTCTTCGAGTACCGACAGCTTCTGGATGCGATCGATGGCAAACGTCCGGAACTGTCCGTAGGCAGGTACCCACGCGACCAGGTACAGTCCGCCCTGAGCGACGGTCAGCCGGTACGGCTCGGCGCGGTACGTCTTCTCCTCGCGCGACGACAGCGAGTAGTAGCTCATCGTGACCACGCGGCGGTCGCGCACCGCCTCGAACAGTCGGCGCGTCGTCGTGATCTGTTCGGCCGATTCGGCCGAGAGCCGGGGGCCGGGCTTCGCGTTGAGCACCTGCGGCAGCGCCGACAGGAACGCGCGCATCCGCGGGTTCAGCGCCTGCTCGATCTTTTCGAACGCGCTGCGGAGCTCTTCGGCCAGCGGCCAGCCCGATACCCCTTCGACGACCGAGCGGCTGAGGTACAGCGCGGCCACGTCGGCGACCGACAGCCCTTCCTGCACGGTCCTGAACGGGCTGCCCTCGATGCGCCAGCGCTTGGTTTCGTTTTCTTCGCCTTCGTCGTAAATGGCGAAGCCGGCCTCCTGAAGTGCCTGCAGGTCACGCCGGATGGTGCGCGTCGAGCGGCCCGTCATCTCGGCGAGCTCGTGGATCGTCACGCCCGTCCGGCGGCTTTCGATCTCACGGAGGATCTGCCACTGACGGATGACTTCGGCATTGCGCTGCCGCGGCTGGGGAGAGCGAGACGGTGGCGTCGACATACCCGGACCCAGGATGCGGGTCATTGTAGCCGCAGCCGGCCAACGGCCGCCGTGACCCGCTCTGTCACACCGCCCCCGTAGCCTCGTGGTGGAAGAAGGAGAGTCCCATGATCCACTTCGATGGCACGTTCGCCCGTCAGCTCGATCTGCTCGATGTCCGCCGCCCGGCTCCCGTCAGGGCTGTGGTCCCCGCGCGAACGCCTGCAGCCCGGCCGGGCCCGGTGTCTGTCCCCGTTGCGTCGCGCGTGCGCGGGCGGCAGCGCGACCTCCGGATGCTGCGTCAGGACGTGTACGCCGCCATCGAACGCCGGCGGCGGCAGGCGCAGATTGCCGCGCGCCGGGCGTTCGACGATCGGCGTCACGACGGCGATCAGGGATAGATCCCGAGCGCCAGGTACGACTCGGCGATCTTGTCGATGGCGACGCGATAGGCGGCCGCCCGCAGGTCGCCGAGGTGCGGGTTGCGCAGCAGCGTCTCGCGGATGGCGTGATAGGCCGCGGCCATCGTCTCTTCGAGGCCCGAAGCGACGATGTCCTGCTCTTCGGCACCGCGGACGAGCAGGCGTCGTTCCTCCTCGTCGATGCGCTTGCCGGTCAGCGTCTCGAGCGCACGGACGAAGCGTGCTTCGTCGGCCTCCTGCAGCCGCTTCTGCAGCCGGCCGAACCGGACGTGCGAGATGTTCTTGAGCCACTCGAAGTACGACACCGTGACGCCCCCGGCGTTGGCGTAGATGTCGGGGACGATGAGGACGCCACGCTCGCGCAGAATCGCTTCGGCGGCGGGCGTCGTCGGGCCGTTGGCACCTTCGAGGATGATGCGCGCCTTGATCCGCGGCGCGTTGTCCTCGGTCAGGACGTTCTCGACGGCTGCCGGGACGAGCACGTCACAGTCGATCTCGAGACCGGCCGATGCCGGCGTGATGTTCGTGGCACCGGGAAAGTCGAGGATCGATCCGCGTTCCCGCCGGTGCGCCGCGACGGCGGCCGGATCGAGTCCATTCGGATTCGTGATGGCCCCGTCCCACTCGACGATCCCCACGATGAGCGCGCCGGCGGCCTGGCAGAACTGCGCCGTCGGGTAGCCGACGTTGCCGAAGCCCTGGATCACAATGCGCTTGCCTTCGAGCCCGCGCGACAGGCCGAGGCGGCGCATGTCTTCCTCGACACTGCACGCCTCGCGCAGCGCGAAGAAGAGGCCGCGGCCGGTCGCCTCGCGCCGGCCGCGGATGCCGCCTTCGGTGACCGGCTTGCCCGTCACGGCCGCGAGCGCATCGAGCGCGCCCGGATGGTGCGCGATGTACGTGTCGGCAATCCACGCCATCTCGCGCTCGCCCGTCCCGTAATCGGGGGCGGGCACGTCGACGCCCGGACCGATGAAGTTCTTCTTGATCAGCTCGTGCGTGTAGCGGCGGGTGATCCGCTCGAGGTCCTGGACATCGTACGCCGACGGGTCGATCTGCACGGCGCCCTTCGCGCCGCCGTAGGGGACGTCGACGATGGCGCACTTGTAGGTCATCAGCGCCGCCAGGCCCTTCACCTCTTCTTCATCGACGAACGGCGCGTAGCGGATGCCGCCTTTCGTCGGCAGACGATGGTGGCTGTGCTCGACGCGCCAGGCGTTGATCGTTTCGAACGTGCCATCGCGACGTTCGAAGGGGAACGTGATCCGGTAGACCGCATGGCAGGCCTTGATGATGTCGAGCAGCCCCCGGGGGTATCTGCAGCCCTGCGCCCCCCGGTCAACGTAGTAATTGACGAAATCGTAGACACTGCCTGGTTGCACACTACCTGCCTGTTTCACAACGAGTCGTCTCCACCCTGGCGGCCCGGACCCCGCTGGTCCCCCCGCGCAGGGCAAAAACCGCGATTATACGAACGGGGCACTGATAAAATGCAATGATTGCCCGCCAGAGTCCGGTTGGCGTCCCAAGGAGCGAAAGTGATGTCGAAGCTGCTGCTCGTTATCGCGTTGTGTGTCGGCCTGGCCGGTTCGGCCGCGGCCCAGGCTCCGGAGACGGGGCTGAAGGTGGGCGACAAGGCGCCCGATTTCGCCCTCCAGGGCACCGACGGCCGCGTGCATCGTTTGTCGGATTACCAGGGGAAGGCCGTCGTCCTGGCCTGGTACCCGAAGGCGTCGACGCAGGGCTGCACGATCGAGTGCAAGTCGCTGCGCGACAGCGCGAGCCTGATCGGCCAGTACGACGTCGTCTATTTCATGGCGAGCGTCGATACGCCCGAGGATAACCTCACGTTCGCGCGGAACAACGAGGCAAACTTCCCGCTGCTGTCGGATCCGGGCAAGGAGACCGCCCGTGCCTACGGCGTGCTGTCGGAGCGCGGCGTCGCCAACCGGTGGACGTTCTACATCGGTCCGGACGGCCGCATCCTGCACATCGATCGACAGGTGAACCCGGCGACGGCGGGGCAGGACCTGGCCGAACGGCTCGATGCGCTCAAGATCGCGCGCAGGTAGCTGACTGCCGGTCCGTGGCCGATCCGATCGAACGTTACCGGCAGTGGTTCGAGGACGCCGTCCGCGCCGGCGTCGGTGATCCGAAGGCGGCCTGCCTGTCGACGATCGGGCTCGACGGGCGGCCGTCCTCGCGGATGGTGCTGATTCAGTACTTCGACGCGGACGGCTTCGCCTTCTTCACCAATCTCGGCAGCCGCAAGGCTCGCGAACTCGCAGCGCGACCGGCTGCCGCGCTGTGCGTTCACTGGTTCGCCCTCGAACGGCAGGTCCGCATCGAAGGCGACGTGGTGCCCGTCAGTGCGGCCGAGGCCGATGCCTACTTCGCCCGACGGCCGCGCGAGAGCCAGATTGGCGCGTGGGCGTCGCGACAGAGCGAGCCGCTCGACTCGCGTGCGACGCTCGAGGCCCGGGTCGAGCAGTACACGCGTGAGTTCGAAGGACGCACGGTGCCCCGACCGGACTTCTGGTCGGGCTACCGGGTCGTGCCGCTCCGCATCGAGTTCTGGACGTCGGTCGTCGGCCGGCTCCATCACCGCGAGCTGTTCGAACGCGATGCGCCCGGCGCCCAATGGCGCACCCGTCTGCTGTATCCATGAGCAATCACCCGCCGAAGGGCGCCGGAGCGCCCACCATTCCTGCCGTTGATCCCGAACCGGTCGACCGCGCGCTCGTCGGCGAGGGCGCGATGCCGAACCCCGCGGGCCGCAACCCGGGTATCGGCCGCGGATCGGATGCCGGCGTGTCGCCCGTGCCGGCCGGCCACTCCGACGAGGTGCTGCTCGCCGGGCCACACGGGCGGTTCCGTGAGCTGCGGCTGCTGCTCCGGGCGGTGCGCGACTTTCTGCGCGGCTTCCGCGTCCTGCACTTCGTCGGCCCGTGCGTGACGATCTTCGGATCGGCGCGCTTCAACGAGTCGCATCCCTACTACGCGATCGCGCGTGAAGTCGGCCGCCGCACGAGCGCGCTCGGCTTCACTGTGATGACCGGCGGCGGTCCCGGCCTGATGGAGGCGGCCAACCGCGGGGCGCGCGACAACGGCGGACGCTCGGTCGGCTGCAACATCGAACTGCCGATGGAGCAGGAACCGAACCCGTACCTGGATCGGTGGATCAACTGCCACTACTTCTTCGTCCGCAAGGTCCTGCTGTTCAAGTACTCGTACGCGTTCATCGCCCTGCCCGGCGGGCTCGGCACGCTGGACGAGCTGTGCGAGGCGCTCACGCTGATCCAGACCGGCAAGATCCGCAACTATCCCGTCATCCTCATCGGCATCGACTACTGGAAGCCGTTCGTCGACCTGCTGAAGGAGATGGTCGAGCAGGGGGCGATCAGCCCGCACGATCTGGATCTGCTGCTCGTCACCGACGACATCGATGCAGCGATGACGCACCTCGAGACGAACGCCATCGGTGCGTTCGGGCTTCGCCGCGTCCCGCGCCGCGATCCGAAGTGGTGGCTGGGTGAATACGGCATCGTCGGCCGGCGCAACGCCGCGCGCATCGACGCCGAGCCGCACCGCGCCGAATAGACGTCCCCGCAGCCATGACTGCGCACCGCATCCTCGTCGTCGATTCGCCGGCGCGGGAGCTGTGGGCGCTCGCGGCGCGCCTGCAGGCCGAAAAGCTCGCGGTTGTCGAGGTGACGTCGGCCGCGGGCGCGCGCGACGTCGTCGCCGGTGGTGCAGGCGCCCTGGTCGTGCATCATCACGCCGACGAGGCCGCGGCGCTCGTCGAGCTGGCGCGCTCGCGTCTGCCTGACGCCGACGTCATTGTCGTGCTCGACGACAGCCGGTCGGCCGTCGAATGGGCAGCGGCCGTCGCGCCCGATGCGATCGTGTGGACGTCGGCGCTGGCCGACGGCGCCGCGCGAATCATCCGTCGCCTGCGTCGCCGCGCGGCATCAGTCACGGTTCCCGCGTCCGTCGGCGGGGCCCGGCTGCAGCCCGATGATCTCGTCGGTGACTCCGACGCGATAGCGCGTGTCAGGACCCTCGCCGCGCGGCTCGCCGACGTCGACGTGCCTGCGGTGATCGTGGGCGAGCCCGGCACCGGCCGCGCGACCACGGCACGAATCGTTCACGACAGCGGTGGCCGCGCGGATCGGCCGTTCGTCCGCGTCGACTGCGGGCGCGCCACGACGACCGATCTCACCGCCGAGCTGTTCGGCGCCGGCCGCCAGCCGGGCATTGTCAAGGCGGCCGACGGCGGGACGTTGCTCCTCGAGCGCGTCGACCGGCTGCCGCTCACGGCACAGCTGCTCCTGCTGCGACTGATTGAGGACGGCACCTTCCGTCCCCGGGGCGCCTTTGCCGACCGCACCGCCAACGTCCGCGTCCTGACGACCACGACTCGTCGCCTCGAGAGCGATGTCGAAGCCGGCCGTCTCCGCCGCGACCTGTACTGCCGCCTGAGCGTCGTCACGATCGACGTGCCCCCGCTGCGCGCCCGCGGCGACGACGTCGTGAAGCTGGCGCGCCACTTCGCCCGTCGGGGCGCGGAACTGACCGGCATCGAGCTCGACGACGAGGTCGATGCGCTGCTGCGTCGCTACCACTGGCCCGGCAACGTGCGCGAGCTGGACCTCGTCGTCGCGCGGGCCCGGCTGCTTGCGCCCGACGCGCTCAGGCTCGGCCCGGCGGCCTTCCCGGGGCTGGCCACGCCGCCGGCAGTCGATCAGGGACTGCTCGTGCTGCCCGACGACGGGATCGATCTGGCCCGGCTCGAGCGGCAGCTCGTGGCGCAGGCGCTCGAGCGCACCGGGGGGAACCAGACGCACGCGGCGCAGCTGCTGGGCCTGCGGCGCGACCAGATCCGCTACCGCATGCTCAAGTACGGCCTGCAGCAGTGACTGCGCCTGGCCTCACGCCAGGCGCACGACGGCCGGTGTGATCGGCAGATCGGCAGGGACCGGTTCGTAGAAGACGCGCTCCAGAAAGAGGCCTGATGCCGGGGCCGTCAGCCGGGGTGGCAGGTCGGAGTCGCGCGTCAGAAGATCCGGGACGGCGGCCGGATCGAGGCCGCCGCGGCCGACTTCGGCCAGTACGCCCGCCAGCCGTCGGACCATCTTCCACAGGAAATGCGAGCCGACCACCTGCAGCAGGATGAGCCGTCCGTCGCGCACGAGGCGCACCCGCTCGATCTTCACGGTCGTCGACTTCTCGGCCGGGTCGTCGTCGGTGAACGCCCGGAAGTCGGCGAAGCCGACGAAGGCCCGGGCGGCTTCCTGCATCCGGTCGAGATCCAGCGCGTCCTGCACCCACCAGACGAACGGCTTCGCGAAGGCGGTCCGTCGCTCGGCGAACTGGTAGACGTAGCTGCGGGCGACCGCGCTGTGCCGGGCATGGAACCGGGCGGGGACGCGCTCGACGTCCAGGATGTTGATGTCGGCCGGCAGCTGCTCGTTCAGCCGGCGGAGCAGTGTGGCCGGCGGCACGACTGATGGCAGATCGAGGTGCGCCACCTGGCCGAGCGCGTGGACGCCGGCGTCGGTGCGGCCGGCACCGTAGGTTTCGGGACGCTTCACGCCGAAAGCCGCGCTGACCGCGCGGTTGAGCTCACCCTGAATCGTCCGGGCGTTCGTCTGGATCTGCCAGCCGCTGTACCGCGTGCCGGCGTACTCGAGCGTCAGTTTGAAACGGGGCATGAGTGGTGCGACAGTATGGGGCGGCGTCGTACAGGGCATGTCGCCGCGTCAGCATGGCGAAGCATCGCACAACTCCCGAGGCCGCCGCGGCCGCCTTCGGTATCGGCCGCATCGAACGGCACATCTTCCTGTGCACCGGTCCGGACTGTGTGCCGGCCGAGCAGGGCCAGACCACGTGGGAATACCTCAAGCAGCGGCTCAAGGCCCTCGGACTGAGCGGCGCGCACGGCACCACCTACCGGACGCACTGTCGGTGCCTGAGAATCTGCACGGCCGGCCCGATCGCGCTCGTCTATCCCGAAGGCACGTGGTACCGTGATGTCACTCCCGAAAATGCCGAGCGCATTATCCAGGAGCACATCATCGGTGGCCGAGTGGTCGAAGATCTCTGTTTTGCCCGCAATCCTCTTCCGCTCCCCGGTTCCCGGAAGGAGACGTCCTGACGCATGGAAAGACAAGCGGTCGTAAAAGCCTGGGGACTGATCCTCGGCGGCTATCAGCCGAACCTGTCCATCGAAATCACGCGTGAGTGCCCCCTGCGCTGCCCGGGGTGTTACGCCTACGGCGACGACCACCTCGGCGGCGGGGTCGTCCTGCGCCAGCTGGCCGACTACAAGGGACAGCAGCTGATCGACGGCGTGCTCGACGTCGTCAAGCGCTACAAGCCGCTGCATCTGTCGATCGTCGGCGGGGAGCCGCTCGTCCGGTACCGCGAGCTCGAGGTGCTGCTGCCGAAGCTCACGGGCATGGGCATTCATACGCAGGTGGTGACCAGCGCCGTGCGGCCCATTCCCGAGAGCTGGGCCAACATGGAGCGACTGCAGGTATGCGTGTCGGTCGACGGCCTGCAGCCCGAGCACGACGCCCGTCGCAAGCCGGCGACGTACGACCGCATTCTCAAGCACATCAGGGGGCAGCACGTCACCATCCACTGCACGATCACGCGTCAGCAGACGCGGTCCGGCTACGTGACCGAGTTCACGAAGTTCTGGGCGGCGCTGCCCGACGTCAAGCGCATCTGGTTCAGTCTCTACACCCCGCAGATCGGCGAGGATTCACCCGAGCGGCTGCTGCCGGAGGATCGCGCGCGCGTCGTGCAGGAAATCGCGCACCTGCACACGGTCGAGCCGAAGCTGATGGACATGATTCCATCCGTGGTGCAGGGATACCTGCGCCCGCCGCAGAATCCGTCCGAGTGCATCTTTGCGAAGACCACGGCGTGCCTGTCGGCCGACCTCGAGACGCCGATCGCGCCGTGCCAGTACGGCGGCAATCCCGACTGCACCCAGTGCGGCTGCATGGCGTCGGTCGGCCTGGGCGCGGTGGGCGACTATCGGCTCGCCGGCGTGCTGCCGCTGCGGACGATTTTCAACGGGTCGCTGGCCGTCGGCCGGGTGGCGCGGGCGCTGCGTGGCGGCGAACCGAAGCCGCGCAAGCCGCCGTTTGCCGCCCCCGAGGTCAGCGCGGCGAAATAGCACGACGCGGCCGCGTCCGTCCGGAGGCGCGGCCGCGGTATATTCATGGGTTTCATGATTCGACGGATCTTCTCGACGACCGCCCTTGCGGCAGCTCTGGCCGCCGGCGCCGCCGTCGCCGCGCAGGAGCCGGCGACCGAGGCAGAGCATCACCACGTGCATGAGGCGGCTCCCGCTTCGTCGCAGCCGCTCGTCCGGCCCGGCGAACCGATCGTGGAGCTGAGAGGGTGCCTCACCGAGGGGCACGGCGACCATCACGGTCCGGTCCTGACGCAGGTGCAGCGCAGTTCGATCAGCGTGGCGGGCATTACGTCGCACGACGCGTCGGCCCGGGTCGCGCCGGTGGCTGCCGACGAAGAAGCGGCCGCCGTCCGCGCGCTCGTCGCACGCGACTCGACCGCGCCGCTCAGCCGGGCCGAGTTTCCGCTGGCGTCGCCGGCCGTCGACCTGCAGCCGTACTACGACCAGCAGGTGCGCCTGACCGGGGTCGTTCGGGACACCAACGGACAGGTGACCATCTACGTGGTCCGCGTGAGCCCGATCGGCGCGCTCTGCGCCGGCGCCCACTGACAACGACGGTCAACGACCGGCTCGCCGGTGGTGCCGCGGGTGCTACCGAGGCACCACCGAGTCGTTCCCGCAGGCGTCGCAGATCACGTGGTAGTACGACTCGGCCTCGTCGATCCAGGCGGTCGTGTCGTAGCTGCCGCAGAGCGGACACTCCCTGCTCGTGTGGCCGTTGGCGCATCGATAGGCGTCCAAGTACGGGGCGCCTGACTCGATGTCCGCCAGCGTGCCCGCAAACGGCTCGGCACGGAGCACGGCGCGTTCAGTCCAGTACATCGACTGCCCGCACTGCGGGCAGCGGCGCGACGCCGGATCTCCGGGCTGCGGCATGCTCATCGCGTTCACTCCACACCGGCTTCGGCGGCGGTCGACTTCCGGTGGTGAAGCGGTTTCAGGCGACGCCGGCGGATCGCCCGATGGACCGACATGCCCGTCGCCCTGACCGCCGCGTCGACGGCCAGCTGCAGCGCCGCGTCGGTCCGTTCCACGACCACGCTTGGCAGGCCGCGCAGCACGACCTTGATCACGCAGCGGTGATCGACGCCACCCTTCGGGCCGTTGACGTCGGCAATCCGCACGCTGACCCGCTCAATCGCTGACGCGAACTTCGTCAGCCTCCGCGTGAGCTTCGTCCGGACCATCTCGCGATCCTCGGGCGAAAGGATCGCACCGACCACCCGGACGTGCACGGGCGGCTCTTCGACGCCGCGCTTTGCGATCCGAGGCGCGGAGGGGGGAACAGTCCGCCTGGTCCGCTCGGGCGGCAGCCGACGTGCGCCTCTCGGGCCGGTCGGCCCGCGCAGCGCCCGGCGTCCCTGCACCGTTCCGGTCGACGGCGGCCGCCTGACCGGCGGCTTTTCGACGCGCCCGGTCGGCCTCGCGGTGCCACGGCCCAGTTCGTCGAGCAGATCGGTCGTCGTGACGAGCCCGACAACGGCTTCGTCCTGGACGACGAGCAGGCAGCCGATTGTGCGACCGCGCATCAGGTTCGCCGCCTGACGGAGGGTCGTCCGGGGCGAAGCCGCCACGATTTCGGTCGCCATGAAGTCGCGGACCGGCCGCCCGTCGAGACGTGCGCGGGCGCGGGTCGAGGCGCGCGGCCCGCCAATGTCGCGCTCGGAAAGAATCCCCACGGTCCGCGAGCCGTCGACGACGACGAGGTGGCGGATCTGTTCGATCCGCATGCGTTCCCGGGCAAGACCCACCGGATCGTCGGGGCCGATCGTGACGACACCTTCGGTCATGATGTCTTCGAGGCGCATGAGACCCCCTGGCGGGTTACGACGCAGCGGAGCGCGCCGACGATGTGCCGCCGGCCAGCGGATCGTCAGCGGTGCGCGAGGTGCTCTCGGCGACGTACCGCACGAAGTCGGCCTCCGTCAGGATGCCCACGAGCACGCCCTGTTCGAGTACCGGCAGGCAGCCGTACTTGCTCTCGAGCATCACCGTTGCCGCTTCCACGACGTCGTCGTCGGCGTCGACCGTCTCGGGCTCGTAGACCATGACCTCGTGCACCTTCACCGCGGCGGCAACCTCAGCGCCGACGGTCAGCGGCAGTTGCGCTTCGAGCTGACCGGCCCAGCGGATCAGGTCGCGCTCCGAGACCAGTCCCACGAGACGCCGGTCGTCGTCGACGACCGGGACGTGGCGGACGTAGCGACCGCTCATCACGTCGCGCAGTCGGGCCACTGAATCATCGGGGTGAACAACGGCGACGTCGGACGTCATGAGATCGCGGACGCGCAGTCGCGACACGGGTGCCCTCCTTCGGAATTCGAGGACGCAGCGACGCAAACGGGACGCGTGCCTGGCGCCCGTCGGTGCGTCGCACATCCTGCGACAGCGCATCCGCTGGATGCACACTGCGCGCCAGCCCGGCGTCGGATCAGCCCGCGCCAGGATGCCCAACGCGAGCGCGATCAGCGTGGGCACGCAGCGGGCCGAATCTGCCGAGCGACGGGCGAGCGGCAGGTGCGGGGCAGGACCGGGTCGGCGCCGACCACTGACGTCGGAATGCAGCGGGAAGAGCCTGTGAGCCGGCGGGTTGTTCCCGGCACGCTGCGGAATTGTCCGCACCGTGTGCCTTCCTTCGGGCGTTCACGGCAATCTCAGCATTGCTCATGTCTTCGTGAGGACGTGCCCGCACGCCGTGCGTAGAGTGCGTCGTGGAGGGAATCGACATGATGGAGAGCACCCGCTTGAGAGCCGGCCTGCTCGTCGTGCTCGGGCTGGCGATTGCTGCGATGAGCGTGTACGTCGCCGAGGTAGACGACGCCCCGGGCGCCGCGGCGATCGGTCTGCTGGTCCTGATGGGGAGCCTGGTGCTCGCGGCCCGCCTGGTGCGTGGTCGATTGCCGGCATGGGCCGTCGGCACGTCGCTCGCTGCGGGCCTCGCCCTTGCGCTGCTGCTGGCGCTGCTGATGGACAACGTCAGCCTTGCCCCGCCGCTCTTCGCCGGTCCCGACGAGGTGCCGTCGATCGTGGGCGTCACGCCGCCGCCCGGCCGCGAAGCCGCTGTCCAGCGTGCGCGGGAGGCGGCACGCGCGGCGATGGCGGGGCAGAACGTGCCGGGACTGTCGGTGGCGGTGGGCAGTGGTGGAACGCTGCTGTGGACGGAGGGGTTCGGGTGGCGGGATGCGACGACCGCGACGCCCGTGGGGCCCGACACGCGCTTCCTCCTCGGCACGGCCGCGCCGGTCGTGGCGCCGACGGCCGCGTCCCTGGGGCTCGTCGACACCGGTCTCGAGCCGGCGGCCGCGTGGAGTCCGGAGCACATCGGCGAACCGGAGGAGGATGCGCCGCCGTTCAGGCTGGTGCGGGCACTCGTCCTCGAGCCGCTCGGCCTCGCGGCGTCGGACTATCCGCTGGCCGGCAACCGCGCGACGGTCTACGTGCCGCGGTCGGACAGCGATCCGCGGCGAGGACGACGGCTGGCCGCGATGCGCGACCTGGTGTGCTGCGCGGACGGCATGGCGGCCTATGCGACGCCGGCGCAGCTCGTCCGGTTTGCAGCGGCGACGCGAACCGGTGACGTCGACGGTCGACTGGCGGGCGGGCTGGTGGTGTCGGTGCGGACGCAGTCCGATGGCGGACTGG
The DNA here is from genome assembly GCA_003242705.1 of Acidobacteriota bacterium. GTDB lineage: Bacteria > Acidobacteriota > Vicinamibacteria > Vicinamibacterales > SCN-69-37 > SCN-69-37. Next base: position 4,979 of record QGVF01000056.1, on the reverse strand, counting down.
CCGTGGCGGTCATGTCGAACATCGCGTACGCGGACACGGCTGCGCTGGCCGAGCATATCAGGGACGTGTTCGCCGCGACAGGGGAGTCGACAGCACGGTAACGCGCCGGTTCTGAACGCTGCAGGGAGAAGAAGAAAAGGGTGGTGAGCCCGGAAGGAATCGAACCTTCAACCAACAGATTAAGAGTCTGCTGCTCTGCCAGTTGAGCTACGGGCCCACGAAGGGGTCTGGCATGCGGTTGGACGGCGCCGAGCACGGAGCTCGATGGTGCGCCCGGCAGGATTCGAACCTGCGACCTTTGGCTCCGGAGGCCAACGCTCTATCCAGCTGAGCTACGGGCGCGTCTGGCCTCGGAGCCGTGCTCCGACGCCGGTTACCGGCCGGCGGCCGACCTCACACGCGTCTGGTGCGCCCGGAGGGACTTGAACCCCCAGCCTACGGGTTCGAAGCCCGGCGCTCTATCCAATTGAGCTACGGGCGCACAGCCGACGAGCGTATCACGCACGGCCGCTCGCAGCCAATACCAACCTGCCTATTCTACTTCTTCCGACCGCCCTGGCGCGAGCCCTTCTTCGTCGTGGTCCGGGTCGCAGCCGACCGGGTCTTCCTGGTCGCGGCCCTCTTCGTCGCGGTCTTCTTCGACGACTTGCTCGTCGCCGACGTCTTTGCCGCGCGCGTCGCGGTCTTCTTTGCCGCCTTCTTTGTGCTCTTCTTCGCGCTCTTCTTCGATGGGCTCTTCTTCGCCGAACGCTTCGAGCGGCCGCCGGTCGACGCCGGTTCGGCGGGAACCTTTGCGCCCTTCTTCCGCGCCTCGCTCAGGCCGATGGCGACGGCCTGCTTCCGGCTCGTCACCTTCCGTCCCGATCCACTCCGAAGTGTGCCCCGCTTGCGTCGGCGCATGGCCGACTCGACGCTTTCCGATGCCTTCCTGCCGTACTTTGCCACTGGCGTCCTCCTCGTTGTGGGAACCTGCGCGGTCCAGCGTCGGGTCCCGTTCTTGCACCGTGCCGCAGCGGCTCCCCGAGACGAGGTGCCTTCAATGCCAGGTGAACTGTCGCTGCATCGCAACGTGAGTCCAACCGAGCGGCTGCTGACCGGTGCGGTCGGTGTGGGCCTGATTGTAGCGGCCGCGCGCGTGCCGCGCTATCGCCGACCGCTCATGACGGCCTCGACCATGCTGCTGCTGCGCAGCATTTCGGGCTACTGTCCGGCGTACGCCGCGGCCGGCATCGATCACGCGCAGACGAATGGTCATGCCGACGACACGACGCGCCGTTCGCTCGCCGGCCCGCGCGGTGCACATGCGGAGATGTCGGTCGACATCGCCCAGCCGCCGCGTGTCGTCTACGACTTCTGGCGCGACCTGGCGCAGCTGGCGAAGGCGCTGCCGCCGACCATCAGCGTCCGGCCCGTCACCGACACCGATTCGGACTGGACGCTGACCCGCGGCGGTATCGCGCTGGCTCGCTGGACGTCGCGCATCATCAACGACGAGGAAGCGCGCGTCATCGGCTGGAAGACGATCGGTGAGCCCGACGTCGCCAGCGCCGGCAGCGTGACGTTCGAGGAGATCCCCGGCGGCACGCGCGTCCGGGTGAAGCTGCAGTACTCGCCGCCGCTCGGCCGAGCCGGCGCGCGCCTCGCGTCGCTCGTCGGGCAGGGCATCGAGCCCATCCTGCGGCGGACGCTCGACGAGGCGAAGCGGATCCTGGAAGGCCGCCACGCGGACGCTAGCGTTTCAGTATGGTGACGGCGTCGAACGCCGTCGCCATGAGGGCGAGGCCGAGGACAAGCAGCAGGATGACGGCTGCATGCAGGCGATCGCCGAGCTCTTCACTGAGGTCGTCGATCACCCGCCCGGTTCGGCGAAGGGCGCTGGACATGATAGGCACTCCCCGACCCACGTACGGCAGTGCGAGGGTCGAACTCGACGGCGTGCCTGATCAGCTGCAAACCTCGATCCGGGGGAGGGCGCGCGAGGCCTGTCGTACGGATGTTTCGGCCCTGCATGCAGCCGCGCGAAACCTCGAGGTGCGTCGGTCGTCAACTGGCGTCGCCGGCTGCGCATCATCGGTCCGCTGAACCCCCGCCTGGTTGAGCGCGAGGGCGTTGCGGCGCGACGAGCGCGGCGTTCGAGTCACGGACGTTTCGCCAGCGGGCCGGTGGCAATCCTTCCGTTGACTCCGGCGCTCGATCAATCACGGCGCGCCCCTTGCAGTAGTCCTCTCCGTCAAACATTTCTCGAACCATTACGACCACGACCGACCGGGAGGATACCCACAATGGCCAGCGCAAACCTTCATGAACTGTTCGTCGATGAAATCCGCGACCTGTACCACGCCGAAAAGCAGCTGACGCGCGCACTGCCCAGGCTGGCAAAGAACGCGACGAGCGAAGAGCTCCGCACCGCCCTCGAGGAGCACCTCGAAGAGACCAAGGCGCAGGTCGAGCGACTCGAGCGCGTATTCGAACTGCTCGACGAGCGTCCGCGCGGGAAGCACTGTGCGGGCATGGCCGGCATCATCGAGGAAGCCGGCGATCTGATCGAGTCTGAGGATCGCGGACCGGTGCTCGACGCCGGGCTCGTGGCCGGTGCCCAGCGCGCCGAGCACTACGAAATGGCGGCCTACGGGTCGGTCATCGCGTGGGCCAACGCGATGGGACACACCGAAATCGCCGAGCTGCTCGAGGAAACCCTCGAAGAAGAGAAGACGGCCGATCGCAAGCTGTCGGCGATTGCGACCGACGGCGTCAACGAAGCGGCCAATCTCGGCATGACGGAAGAGGAAATGACCGGGGGCAACGGACGCGCACGCCGCAGCCGGAGCGCCAACGGTCGCGCCGCGGCCCGCCACTGAGCGGGCACCGGCGATGTGCCGGTAAGCGCAGCGTAGAGCGACGCGGCGACCCCGAAAGGTCGCCGCGTCGTGCGTTCAGCGAGCCTCTTCGTCGTAGCCGGCACCCGGGCCGGTGCGGTCGCTGACCTGTTCTTCGGTCGCACCGACGTGCGCTTCATCGGCGGTCACGTCGGTGGCGCCGCTGTCTGTCGCGCCGGCGGCCTCCCTGGCTGCGTCCCGGTCGCTGTCTTCGTTAGTGGTCGGCGGAGGGCCGGGCTCGCGCGCCGGCGGCAACTCGATGGCGTCGGGTTCGTCGGGCGCCCCAGGCGCCTTCTTCGGGACGCCGCGATCGTCGTGCTGTGGCAGGTCGGCCGGCGGCTGCTGCGGTGGCCCCGGTTGCGGATTCGGTGTCGGACCTTTCGGCATGTAATGTCTCCCGGTCGGGTTCGAGCAAGCCGCGTGCCGCACGACGCGATAAGCTGCTGCCATATGCTTCTCGCCGCGCTCGCTGTCGCGCTGCAGCTGCAGGGCGCTCCGGCTCCCGACCTTCACCCGCCGCCCGACATCTTCTCGGGCACGGCAGCACTCGACTTCCTCAGCGACGATCGCGAAAGTCTGCGCGGTATCAGGCGCGTGCTGCTCTCGATCAACGTTCCCGACGAGGCAGCCGCGGCAATCGATGTCGGCCGGCTGCGTTCGACGGCCGCGTTCCGCCTCGAGCAGGCGGGCATCGAGGTCGTCGACCAGCGCAACGTCGAAGATCCGATCCTCGTGCTCTCGGTGCGGCTGCTGCTCGAGGAGAGTCGCGGTCGCTCGACCGGCCGGGTGCTCTACCGGGTGTACGCCGACCTGCTGCAGCTGGTGCGCCTGGCCGATCTGGATGGCGGCGCACGTCTGATGCTGGCCTCGACGTGGCACGCCGGAAGCTTCGGGGCGATCGATTCGTCGGCAGTGCACTCGCTCGTGGAGCGGGCCGACGAAGTGATCGACGCCTTCACGACCGACTTCAGCCACGTCAATCAGCGCTGATCGCGACCGGTACATCGACAAACACCGATCGCGACCGACCGCGAACCGCTCGACCGGCGCCGGCCCGGCGTTTTCTCCGTCGTCGGCTGCCCTGCGCCCGCGCCGCACGCTCGCCGGAACTGCGGAATCGCACTTGACGAGGACATGGTTGGAAGGCGAAGATACGGCGAATCCATGTGCGCCGACCAGCTTGCGCTCTTTCCCGACGCAGCGCGTGGGCCCACGCTTCGCGACCTGGCCGAAGCGATCCGTCAGGCAGGCATCGAGGGACTGCCGGACGCGAAGCGGCGCGCCGACGAGGCGCGCTACCAGGAAGTGCAGGTCCGCTCGGCACTGACCGCCGTGACCGGCATGCCGTTCCGCTGGGCGCTCAATCCATACCGCGGGTGTACGCACGCCTGCGAGTACTGCTACGCGCGCAAGTACCAGCGGCATCTCGAGCTCGGCGCCGGCGACGACTTCTCGTCGGTCATCTTCGTCAAGACGAACCTGCCGTCGACGCTCACGCGTGAACTCGCCAGGCCGGGCTGGACGCGCGAGGTGGTGGCCGTCGGCACTGCCACCGATCCGTATCAGCCGATCGAAGGGCACTACCGCATCACGCGCCGCTGCCTCGAAGCGCTGGTCGCGGCGCGCACGCCGTTCTCCCTCGTCACCAAGGGGCCCATGGTCGTACGCGACACCGACGTGCTCGCCCGGGCGGCGCGCGGTGCCGGCTGCCAGGTGATGATGAGCGTCCCCTCGATCGATGTGGACGCGGCAGCGCTGCTCGAGCCCGGTGCGGCGCCCCCGGCGCAGCGGCTGCGCGCGCTGCAGCAGCTGCGCGACGCGGGCGTCCCGGTGGGCGTGCTCATGATGCCGCTCGTGCCCGGCGTGACGACCTCGCGTGAGTCGATCGACCGTACCGTTGCGGCCGTGGCCGAGGCGGGACTGCCGCTGGCCGGCGCATGCGTGGCGCGTCTCGACGATGGGGTGAAGCCGTATTTCTTCGGGTTTCTCGAGCGAAAGCGTCCGGATCTGCTGCCGGGTTACCGGCGCCTGTACGAGCGCGCCCGGGCGCGACGCGACTACGCGGCAGCCGTGGCGCGACGTGTCGAGGCCGCGCGGCAGCGC
>QGVF01000171.1 GCA_003242705.1 Acidobacteriota bacterium | reverse complement strand
GGTGCGGGCCGGTCGTGTCAGCCGAGACGGGAGATGTCGCGGACCGCGCCCTTGTCGGCCGAAAGCGCCATGGCGGCGTAGGCCCGGAGCGCCGCCGAGACTTTCCGCTGGCGGTTCTTCGGCCGATAGCCGCCGTCTGCCTCGAGCGCGGCACGGCGCGCGGCCAGCGTGGCGTCGTCGACGTTCAGCGTGATGGTCCGGTTCGGGATGTCGATCGTGATCGAGTCGCCGTCTTCGATGAGTGCGATCGGCCCACCCGAGGCGGCCTCTGGCGAGACGTGGCCGATCGACAGGCCCGAGGTGCCGCCCGAGAACCGCCCGTCAGTGATGAGCGCGCAGCTCCTGCCCAGCCCGCGTCCCTTCAGGAAGGCCGTCGGGTAGAGCATTTCCTGCATGCCCGGCCCGCCCTTCGGACCTTCGTAGCGCACGACCACGACGTCACCTGCCTTCACGCGGCCCCCCGTGATGGCCTCGACGGCCGCCTCCTGCGACTCGACCACGACGGCGGGTCCGGTGAACGTCCAGATCGATTCGTCGACGCCAGCCGTCTTGACCACGCAGCCGTCGGGCGCGAGGTTACCCTTCAGCACGGCCAGCCCGCCGTCGCGCGAGTAGGCGTGGGCGACGTCGCGGATGCAGCCGTCGGCTGCGTCGGTGTCGAGCGACTCCCAGCGCTCGGACTGCGAGAAGGCCTGGGCGGAACGCCGGCAGCCGGGCGCGGCGTGGAACAGCTCGATGGCTTCGGGCGACGCCTTGCCGCCGCGGATGTCCCAGCGGTCGAGCCACTCGTCGAGCGTCCGGCTGTGGATCGTCGTGACGTTCTCGTTGAGCAGGCCCGCCCGGCGCAGCTCACCGAGGATTGCCGGAATGCCGCCCGCCCGGTGCACGTCTTCCATCAGGTACGTGCCGTTCGGCGCGACCTTGCAGAGGCAGGGCACTTCACGCGACAGTGCGTCGATGTCGTCGAGCGTAAACGGCACGCCGCCCTCCTGGGCCGCGGCGAGCAGGTGCAGGATCGTGTTCGTCGATCCGCCCATTGCGATGTCGAGCGCCATCGCGTTCCGGAACGCGGCGAACGTCGCGATGCTCCGCGGCAGGACCGACTCGTCGTTCTCGAAGTAGTAGCGGCGCGCCAGATCCATCACGGTACGCCCCGCGTCCTCGTAGAGCGTCCGCCGCGCCGTGTGCGTGGCGAGCGTCGAGCCGTTGCCCGGCAGGGCGAGGCCAAGCGCCTCGGTGAGGCAGTTCATCGAGTTGGCGGTGAACATGCCCGAGCAGGAGCCGCACGTCGGGCAGGCGCTTTCCTCGATGCGCTCGAGATCCTCGTCCGAGATCGAGGCGTCGGCCGCGCTCGACATGGCGTGAATCAGGTGCATGCGGCGCGTGACGCGCCCGTCGACGAGCGTGGCCGTGCCGCCTTCCATCGGACCGCCGGAGACGAAGACCGTCGGGATGTTCAGCCGCAGGGCCGCGTTGAGCATCCCGGGGGTGATCTTGTCGCAGTTCGAGATGCAGACCAGCGCATCGGCGCAGTGCGCCTCGACCATGTACTCGACCGAATCGGCGATCAGGTCGCGCGAGGGCAGCGAGTACAGCATCCCGCCATGTCCCATCGCGATCCCGTCGTCGACGGCAATCGTGTTGAACTCGCGGGGCACGCCGCCGGCGGCCCGGATGGCGTCGGAGACAATGCGGCCGACCGGCTGCAGGTGGGTGTGGCCGGGGACGAACTCGGTGAAGGAGTTGGCGACGGCCACGATGGGCTTGCCGAAGTCTGCGGCGTCGACGCCGGCGGCGCGCAGCAGCGCGCGGGCGCCGGCCATGTTGCGGCCGTGGGTGACGGTACGGGAGCGAAGCTCGGGCATCTCGGTTTCTGCTGAATACCGGCCGACGGGCCGGCGAATTCCTAAGTCTAACCGGCCCCGGGCGTCGTCACCCAGCCGGCCGACCTGTTGACGCCTGGGGATGAAGGCGTGACGTCTTTTGCCGCCGCAGGCGACGCTCGCGCGATCGGATGGCCCACGTGTCGGATCTCCCGGACCGCACCGTACCGATGTAGCATCGGGTGAGCTTCCACCCATGGCGAGAGTCGCGACGCTTCCCGGCGTTCTGCTGGCGTGCCTGCTGGGCGCACAGGCGGCGTCCGGGCAGTCGCTCGTCGACACGGTCGTCGCGCTGGCTGCTGCCAGGCTCGACGCCTACACCCGCGAAATCGCCGGCGTCGTCCTCGAAGAGAAGTACCTGCAGCAGGCGCAGGGCCGGGTGGTGATCGCGCGGGAGCTCGAGTCGGACCTTGCGGTGATTGCCGACCCGCGCTTCGGCTGGATCGAGTTCCGGGATGTGTTCGCCGTCGACGGGGAGCCGGTCCGCGATCGGCAGGATCGCGTGATCGAGCTGTTCGCCAACCCGCGTGAGGACGCGGTCGCGCAGGCCCAGCGAATCGTCGAGGAAGGGGCGCGGCACAACCTGAATCCCGTCGGCGTGCAGTTCTCGCGGACCATCAACCTGCCGATGGCCGCGCTGATGTACCTGCGCGGGTCGAATCGCTCACGATCGGAGTTCCGGCGCGTGGCGACCGATTCGCTGCACGGGCGTCCGGTGCTCATCGTGAGATTCGAAGAGCAGCAGATGCCGCGGCTGATCGGATCGGCCGACAACGCGCCGGCGCGCGGGCATTTCTGGATCGATCGCGAGACGGGACAGGTGCTGCGCTCGAGCCTCACCATCGAGAGTCGCCGGGGCACCACCACGATCACGGCGTCGATCCTGGTCGACTACCGCTACGTCGACGGCCTCGAGCTCTGGCTGCCGCGATCGATGGAGGAGAGCTACGTGTTCCAGGACGGCCTGGGCAATGCACTCGCCTCAATCAGCGGCCGCGCCCTGTACTCGAATTACCGGAAGTTCCGGGTCGAGATCGACGAAGAGGTCGCAGAGGAAGAGGAGGCGCAGGGACGCTGAATGGTGGCCGGTCCGGCCTCACCCTTCCTGCGCGCCTGATCCCTCCGCAATCTCCAGCGTCTCCGCGAAGTGACACGCCGACGGATGCGGGTCGGCGTCGCGGGGCATCAGGGCGGGCTCCTCGAGCGCGCAGATCTCCTGTGCCTTCCAGCAGCGCGTCCGGAAGCGGCAGCCCGACGGCGGATCGGCCGGCGACGGGACGTCGCCTTCGAGCCGGATCACACGACGGGTGCCGCGCACCTTCGGATCCGGGACCGGCACGGCCGACAGCAGCGCCTGCGTGTAGGGATGCGTGGCGCGCTCGTAGATGGCCTCCTCGACGCCGGTCTCGACGAACCGGCCGAGATACATCACCGCCACGCGATCGGAGATGTGGCGGACGACCGAGAGGTCGTGCGCGATGAAGATGTAGGCCAGTCCGAGGTCGGCCTGCAGCTCCTCGAGCAGGTTGATCACCTGGGCCTGAATCGACACGTCGAGCGCCGACACCGGTTCGTCGCAGATGATCACTTTCGGGTTGAGTGCGAGCGCCCGTGCGATGCCGATGCGCTGCCGCTGTCCGCCCGAGAACTGGTGCGGATACCGGCTGATGTGCTCCGGGTTGAGTCCGACGCGCTCGAGCAGCGCCTGCACCCGCGCGCGTCGAGATCCCTTCGGCGCGACTTCGGGATGAATCTCGAACGGCTCGCCCACGATGTCGCCGACCGTCATGCGCGGATTGAGCGACGTGTAGGGATCCTGCATCACCATCTGCAGGTCGCGGCGCAGGCGACGCAGCTCGGGGCCGCGCATCTCGAAGATGTTGCGTCCTTCGAACCAGGCCGCGCCGGCCGTCGGTTCCTCGAGCCGGACCAGCAGGCGGGCCAGCGTCGACTTGCCGCAGCCCGACTCACCGACGATGCCGAGCGTTTCGCCGCGCGCCAGGGTGAAGCTGACGCCGTCGACCGCCTTGACCGTGCCGACCTGGCGCCTGAAGAGCACCCCGCGCGTGAGCGGGAAGTGCTTCGCGAGGTTCTCGACGCGCAGGAGCGGCTCGTCGGCGCGCATCGTCCCGGTCCGCTCAGAGGCGGCCATTGAGCACCTCCCGGGCGAAGTGGCAGGCGCTGACCCGTCGCTCACCGAGCTCGATGTCGGGCGGGACTTCGGCAGAACAGATGTCCTGCCGGACCGGGCAGCGCGGGTGGAACGGGCAGCCGGGCGGGATGCGCGTGAGGCTCGGCGGCAGGCCCTCGATGGCGCGCAGCGGCCCGCCGCGCGACCGGCCGTACCGCGGAATCGACTCGATGAGCGCCCGCGTATAGGGGTGGGCCGGGCGCTCGTAGATCGCGTGCACGTCGCCGTGCTCGACGATGCGGCCGGCGTACATCACGGCAATGCGGTCGGCCACCGAGGCCACGACGCCCAGATCGTGCGTGATGAGAATGAGCGCCATGCCGGTGTCGTGCTGCAGCTCGGCGAGCAGGTCCATGATCTGCGCCTGCACCGTCACGTCGAGTGCCGTGGTCGGTTCGTCGGCGATGAGCACGCGCGGGTTGAGGGCGAGCGCCATCGCAATCATCACGCGCTGCCGCATGCCGCCGGAGAACTGGTGCGGATAGTCGCGCGCGCGCGCCCGGGCTGCCGGAATCCGCACCCGCTCCATCAGCCTGACGGCGCGCTCGTGTGCCTCCGGTTTCGAGAGGCCCTCGTGCACCCGCAGGCTCTCG
>QGVF01000055.1 GCA_003242705.1 Acidobacteriota bacterium | reverse complement strand
GGCGGCGTCATCTCTCCGACCCGGCTGACGCGGGGGGTGATCCCGCCGTTCTACGACATCCTGGCGGGCCGGCGCGACCGCGTGCGCCGGCGCGGGGGGCGGGGCGGGCGGGCGCATGCCGCAGCGGTCGGCGCCCCGGTGACCGCGCGGTCGAGCGCGACGCAGTAGCACTGCGCGGCGTGCACCAGCACACGACAGCGCATCGGCCGACGCCGCACCAGCGTCAGCCGATGCGCGTTACCATCAGCGTCGCGTCGTCCTGCAGTTCGGCGCCGCCGCGGAAGCGGCTCATGGCGTCGCGAACCACCGCAATGGCCTCGTCGGCCGGAGTGCCGGCCGCGCGCAGCAGCAGCCGCTCGAGGCGCTCGTTGCCGAACGCGTCGCCCGCCTCGTTCTCGACGTCGACGCACCCGTCCGTGTAGCAGAAGAGCAGATCGCCGGGCTGCAGCTCGACCTCGACCTGCGCGTAGCCACCCCCGGCGAGCAGCCCGATCGGGCGTCCCACCGACTCGAGCCGTTCGAGCCGGCCGTCGCCGCGCAACACGTACTGCGGGTTGTGGCCGGCATTTACCCACCGCAGCATCCGTCGGGTCGGGTCGAGCACGCCGAGGAAGAGCGTGGCGTAGACCGGCCCCGGCGTGCTCCGATCGATTTCCTCGTCGAGCTCGGTCGCGAGACGGGCGAGGTCCTGGCCGAGCACGAGGCGCGTGCGCAGTGCCGCCTGGAGGTTGGCCATCAGCAGGGCCGCGCCGACACCCTTGCCCGACACGTCGCCGATGATCAGTGCGATCGTGCCGTCGGCCAGCGGAAAGTAGTTGAAGAAGTCGCCGCTGACCTCGCGCGCCGGAATCGACAGCCCCGTCACCACACAGTCGCCGACACGAAGCGGCGCGTGCGGCAGCATCTCGCTCTGGATCTGCCGGCCGAGCTCGAGCTCGCGGCGGATACGCTCCTGCTCGACGGCCGTCCGCTGGTGCGTTTCCACCTCGGCGGCCATGTGATTGAAGGCGGCCGCCAGCCGCGCCACTTCGTCGCCGCCGCGCACTTCCACACGAGCCGTGTAGTCGCCCTGCGCAATCCGGTTCACGCCGGCGCTCAGCCGCTCGAGGTCGCGCGTGAGCCGGCTCGACAGCGGTACGATGACCAGCAGCGCCAGGGCAATGAAGGCCAGGCCGACGCCCGCGTTGCGGACCGCCGTCCGGCGCAGCTGCTCGACGGCGGCGCCAAGCGGCCGGGCAATCCCGAACTTGACCACGGAACCGGTGGGATCGGGCCGGGTCACGACCACCCAGTCCGACAGCAGCAGGTCGGCCGGCGCCGCGTCGGACGATACGACCTGCGGCGCCACCTCGCGCACGATGTCGCGATCGTCAGGCGTCGGCGCGAACACCCGGCCGTCGCCGGCCACGGCAAACGGAACCTCGCCGCGCTCACGCCGCGTGCTGGTGAACAGCATCCCGAGCAGGTTCGGAAGGTTGATCGCGGCATTGGCCTGCCCGACGACTTCGCCGCCGCGCTCGAGGCTGACGTCGATGCGCCCGCGCGACAGCTCGGCACGGCGCTGCAGTGGCGTCTCGTCCGGTGGGATGACGTTCCCCGGCGGTTCTGTCGGCACCGGTTTCGGAGCGTCCTCGAGTGGCGCCGACGTCACGTCGGGCGGCGCGACTGCCGCCGCGGCCGCGCGCTCAGTCACCTCCTGGCGGAGGATGTCGATGCCCTGACGGATGCCGAGCAGACGCTGCTGAACCTCGGCGAAGACGCGCGCGCGTTCCTCGGGCCCCAGCTGTTCCCACTGTCCCTCCGGCACGATCTGCCGGATGATTTCGCGCCGGATCGGCTCCATGTCGATGAGGATCCGGTCGGGATCGAGCAGCGTGTCGACCGACACCGTGCTGTCGCCACCGGCAGCCGGCGTCGGAGGGTCATCGGGTGCGGCCGCGGCCGCCGGCGGCGGCCCGTCGCCGTCCGACAGCCCTGGCCGCAATCGTGGTCGACCGTTGGGCCCCAGTCGCTCGCCGGGCAGCCTGCCTGCGAAGACCGGAGGCCCGTCGGGCGCTGGCGTCGGGCCGGGCAGTGCCCCGGGCGGCCCGCCCGTCGGTCCGGCAGGGCCGGGCCCAGGAGCCCCTCCGGGGATCACGGGCGGTCTCACGATGCCCGGAGGCAGTCCACGGCCAAGAAAGCGGCCGCGCCCCCTCCGATCGAAGATCTCGACGTTGTCGAGCAGGACCGCCATCTCGCCGAGCACGTCGCGCACCCGCTCCGCTTCGAGCGCCGCCCGTTCGGCCTCCCCGACCGCGTCATCTGCCCCCTCGTCTGCCGCGTGGGCCTGCGCGGCTGTGGCGGCGGCCGGCTCGACCTGAAGCTCAGGCGCCTGCACGGCCGCAAGGGTGACCAGATCGCCCACGCGCTGGCTCAGCTGCGCGGTGACCTGCTCCATCCGCGCACCGAGCTCGGCCGCGAGCATATCGGCCTCGCGCTGTGCCGTTTCGCGGACCGCTTTGACGTTGTTCGCGTAGGTGTACAGCGTCACCGCTGCCAGCGGGACGACCGATACCAGGAAGAAGACGACCACGAGGCGGAGCCGCAGGCTCATGGGTGTCCGTTCTCCTGAGTCCCGACCGGCGTCCGGGAATCCGTTCGCCGGCGGCCGGCCCATCCGGCCGGGCCTTCAGCTGAAGGTGACGATGACCGGAGCGTGATCGCTCGTGCCGAACTCGCGGCGCGATTCGGCGCGACTGGCCCGATCGGCCAGCGGGCGGCTCGCCAGGACGTAGTCGATGCGCCACCCGATGTTGCGCTGCCGGAGGTTGCGCCACGGCGCCCACCAGGTGAACAGCTCGTCGTTGTCGGGATCGAGCGTCCGTCCGACGTCGACCAGCCCTTCATCGATGAGCGCCGCGAGCCACTGGCGTTCTTCGGGACGCGTACCAATCTGGTTCGGCTTCCGCTCCTTCGGATGGACGTCGCGTTCCTCGCGGGCCACGTTGAGGTCGCCACACAGCAATAGCGACTGGCCGAGCTCTTTCGTTTCGGCGACCCAGTTGAGCAGCGCCTGGCAGAACCGGAGCTTCGCGTCGTAGTCCTTCCCGCCGTTCGGCACGTAGACCGATGCGACCTTGAGATCGCCGACGTCGGCAACGACGATGCGGTTTTCCATGTCGAACGACGGGTGGCTGAATACCGGCCGCTCGGGCGAGAACGTCCGACGGATGAGCAGCCCGACACCGGAATAGCCGCCCGATCCGTGCCAGTAGCACCAGTAGCCCTCGGCGGCCACCAGCAGGTCGGGCACCTTCTCGGCCGACGCCTTCACTTCCTGCAGACAGACGATATCGGGCGCCTCGGCGGCCAGCAGCGCGCCGACCTGCTCGGCGCGCGCACGGATCCCGTTGACGTTCCAGGTAACGACCTTCACGACTCGACAGTGCTCCCGGCGCCGACCAGCGCACGCAGACCGCCGACGAGCCGGTCCAGCCCCTCGGCCACCGTGTCCGCGTCGAGCGCGCCGTACGACACCCGCAGCGCGCAGCCATCGGCGCCGAACGCATTGCCCGGCATGACGGCCACCCGATGCTCCCTGATCAGCCGTTCGGCCAGCTGCATCGGATCGCGATCGGCGTGCACGCGCACGAACAGATAGAAAGCGCCGGCCACGTCGGGCACATCGCACGGCAGGCCACTCGTCGTGAGCGCCTCGCGCACGCGCCGGCGCACGGCGTCGAGCGCGGGCAGGTGCGCATCGGCATGGCGCCTGCCGACACGCAGCGCCGCAGCCGCCGCGTGCTGCGAAACCGCCGGCGGACAGATCAGCAGCGTGTCCTGAATCTTGCGCACGGCCTGATAGAGCGACTCGGGCACGACCATGTAGCCGCAGCGCCAGCTCGCCATCCCGTACGCCTTCGACAGCGAGTACAACGAGATCGTATAGGCTCCGGCCCCGTCGATCGAACCGGGCGAAAAATGCGCGACGCCGTACGTGAAGTACTCGTAGGCCTCATCGTGCACATGAAACAGCCCGCGGTCGCGGCACAGCGCATTGACCGCCCGCAGCGACGCCTCGTCGTAGACGGCTCCCGTCGGGTTGTTGGGCGACACGGTGACGATGGCGCGTGTGCGATCGGTGATGGCGCGCGCGATCGCGTCGACGTCGAGCTGCAGGGTGTCGGTGGTCGGCACCGCCACCGGCCGGGCGCCGGCCATCACGATGGCCATGTCGTGATTGAAGTAGTACGGCGCCTGCAGGATCACCTCGTCACCGGGATCGGTGATGGCCAGGAGCGCGTTCATGAACGCCTGGTTGCCACCGGCCGTCACCACCACACGGCCCGACGGTCGAACGACGATGCCGTTTTCGCGGGCGAGCTTGTCTTCGATCAGTTCGGCCAGGAAGCCGAGGCCTTCGACAGGCCCGTAGCGGTGATCGCTGCCGCCGTCGCCGAATTGCCGGACAGCATCGAGCACCTCGACGGGCGGCCCGTACCACACCATCCCCTGACCGAGCGAAATCGTGCCCGGTGTCTCGGCAATCCATCGTCCGACGACCGGGACGACCGGCGTCTGGACGCGGGCGAGGCGATGGGACTGTCCGGGTGTCCGCTGCACGTCACCCCCGCGTGACCTGCCGACGACTCCGGTGTGCGTCGAGCACGAACGGGCCGAGGCGCTTACCCAGATAGACCTTCGATTCGAGCGGATCGGCCGCCGGCTCGAGTTTGATGACGTTGAAGCGCAGGCTGTCGAGCGTCCCCCGCATGTCGTAGTAGCGGTTCTTCGTCTTCACGACGATCAGGTCGTAGCCCTGCGCGACCGCCCAGGCCTCCTGCTCCTCGGTGAGCGCCCTGAAGTGCCCCTGACCGCGCCAGTCGAGCCGCGTCGCGCCGAGCCAGTTGTAAAGCACCTTCTGCGACGAGAAATCGATGGTATCGCTGAGCCGGGCGACCAGATCGGCCAGCTTCGGATCCGTCTCCTCGGGCCGCAGCTCGTGCGAAACCTTGTAGGAGACCGGCACGACGGCGCCGCTTTCGTCGGGCACGGGCGCTTCGGCCATCAGGATCTGGTATTCGCGCCCCTCGAGCCGCTGGATGATCTCGGCCGCGGTCTTGCGGGTGGGGAACTCGTTGAAGAACTCCTCGATATACGCGATTTCGAGCGCACCCTGCTGGAGAGGATATTCACGGATGAGGTAGTTCGGGCTGGTCATTGGTCTCCGCACACGACGCGGGCGGCGCACCCGGGCGCCGGCCGGCGGCGTGGCCTGACAAGTGTATGACAGCCCGACGGGCGCCCGGGCTCACCGGCGCGCCCGGCCCGTCGCCTCCGCCAGGCCGCGCAGGACCCCAGCCCGCTCTCGCGCCTGAGGCTCGTCCTGCAGCCGCTCGACGGGCCACGGCAGCGTCCAGGTCCAGTTGTGCGGCCCGACCGTACCCGGCACGTTGATGCGATCGGGCCAGCCGAAGACGTCCTGGATGGGGAAGAACAGCTCGCTCGATCCGCTGCGGTAGGCCGCGGCCAGAATCCGGTCCCTGAGCTCGGCTGACCATTCCGGCAGCCCGCCGTCGGCCGCATCCCCGCCGAGCATCCGGACGAACGCCCGGCGCTCGTCTTCGCTCGCATGCGCCCACCAGACGACAAGTGGCTCGGTGTCGTGGGTGCCGGTCATGGCAGCGGATCTCGCGGGGTACTGCGCCGGATCGATGAACGGCTGTCCCTCGACCTTCCACTCGCGCTCCCAGCGCATCACCCTGCAGCCGGGGATCCCCAGCTCGGCAAGGACCGTGCGGACGAACTCCGGCGTCGCGCCGAGATCCTCGGCGATCAGCGTCAGTCCGGTGTCGGCGAAAATCTGCATGATCGCGCGCCCCTGCGCGATCTGATCATCCTCGGTGGCAGGAATGAAGTACGGCTCCCCCTCCGGCGGGCGACCGTAGGTCCGGAACAGCCCGATCACGTGATCGACGCGCAGGCCGTCGAACATCGCGGCCATGCGCGCAGCGCGTCGGCGCTGCCACGCGTAGCCTCCTGCCGCAATCACCGGCCAGTTGTAGGTGGGCAGGCCCCAGTCCTGGCCGGTGTCGCTGAACGCGTCGGGTGGCACCCCGGCCGACACGTCGAGCAGGAACTCGCCGGCATGTGCCCACACCTCCGGGCTGTCGCCGTTGGCCACGAAGGGCAGATCGCCGAACAACGCAACGCCGCAGGCATGCGCCACCGCCCGCGCGACCTGCCACTGACGTTCGGCCGTCCACTGCGTCCACTGGTGATAGAGAACCTCGTCCGCCAGCTCGCGCCGCGCCTGATCGAGCGCCGACGGATCCCGTCCGGCGAGCGGCGCCGGCCAGTGGCGCCACGAAACCAGCGCGTGTCGCTGTCGCAGCGCGAGGAACAGGGCGTAGTCGTCGAGCCACCAGCCCTCGCGCTCGATGTAGGCGGCCAGCTCGCGCGCACGATCGGTCCCCGCGCGCCACTCGCCTTCGAGGAACAGCGTGAAGGCCAGCCGCAGCGCCTCGCTCTTGGCCTCGCGGACAAGGTCGTAGCGGACCGCCGGCACACGTCGCGCCTCGTCGATGCCGGCGCGCGCGCGGTCCGACAGGCGCGCAATGCCCCCCTGCCCGGCGAACTCGGGCAGCTCGTCGAGCCGGATGTACATCGGGTCGATGCCGAGCGTCGAAATCGCCGAGTAGGGCGATGTCTGGCCCTCGGGCAGCGTCCCGAGCGGCAGCAGCATCAGGCGGTCGAGTGACGCGTCCTGCATCCACGCGGCCGTCGTCGCGATGTCGGGCAGTTCGCCGATGCCCCAGCCGCGCTCGGACCGCAGCGAGAACAGCGGCACGATGAGTCCGACGTGTCGATCGCTCATGCGCCCCACCGGGCGGCGGCGTCAGCGATGCTGCGCACGCCAGCGTCGAAGGTTTCGGGTGGCGGCAGCAGGCTCACCACCAGGTGCGTCCCCGTGTCGAGGTCGAAGAACCAGCCGGGATGGACGAGCACGCCGTACTCGTCGAGCAGTCCGATCACCCACTCCTCCTCGCTGCGAATGGCCGGCACCCGCACCACCGCGCTCCAGCCGCCTTCGGGCTCGTAGAGCGTGAGCGCGGGCATCGCAGCCACTACGGCGCGCAGCGCCTGCAGGTTCCGCTCCAGCCGCAGCCGGATGGACCGCCGGACCGCCGCGCCGGCCTCGAGCAGCCGCCCTGCCGCCACCTGCACGGGCGCGGCAACCGATAGGTAGCTGTCGGCAATGATCTCCAGGCGCGCAAGCGCCTCCCGCACATCGTCATCCGGCCCGCTGATGCCGGTCCAGGCCAGCTTCATCTGCGGTAACCCCACGGCTTTCGACAGGCCGCCAAGTGTGAACGTCAGGACTCGCGACTCGCCGGCAAGCGATGCGGCGTCGGGCCGATCGGCGAACAGATAATCCGCGAACACCTCGTCGGAAACGAGGGCCAACCGGTACCGACGGGCCAGATCCACGAGCCACTCCCGGTCGGCGGCGCGGAGCCGCGATCCGGTCGGATTGTTGGGACTGACCACGATCACCGCGCGCGTGCGGGATGAGAGTGCACGCTCGAGACTGCTGCGGTCGATGCACCAGCCGCCGTCGGCGTCGAGCCGGTAGGCTGTCAGTTCCACCCCCTCGAGCGCGCTGAGCAGGTCGAACAGCGGATAGCTCGGGCGGGGGGCAAGAATCGCGTCGCCCGGGTCGCAGAGCAGTTTGAACAGGAAGCCGTAGGCTTCGCTCGTGCTCGCCGTGAGCACGAGGCGATCGGCGGGCAGGCCGGTGAACGCGGCGACGGCAGCTCTGGCCTCGGCCGTGCCGAACGGCGCCGGCTCGTAGACGAGGCCGCGTGCGTCGGCAAGCGCGGTCGTCATCCCGGCCGGGTACGGCAGGCCGACCGCCGTCGGATTCGTCGTTGTCAGGTCGATCCTGAGCCGTCCGGCGACCCGTGCCTGATCGACGGCCAGGGCCAGGCGGTTCGGCTGCAGGCCGGCGGCGAGACGACGAGAGAACATGTCGGAAAGATTATCTATGGGGCCCGAGGCAGTAGACTGTCGGCCTGGGTCGACACGGCCCGGCGGCCTCCGCTGTCGCACGCCGGGGCAGCATCCTTCACCGTGAGGAACAGCAGATGCGCAGCAGCCCGTCCGACACCCGTTCCCTCTGGCGCGCAACCCGGTCGATGGCCGTGGCGATTGCCGGCCTGGCGCTTCTCGCGTCGCCGCTCGCGGCCCAGGAACCCGAACGCCGGCTCCTGTCGGTTCCCTATGAGATGTTCACGCTGCCGAACGGCCTGCGCGTGATCCTCCACCAGGATCGCAGCGTCCCGCAGGTGGCGGTCAACGTCTGGTATCACGTCGGGTCGGCACACGAGAAGCCGGGACGCACCGGCTTTGCCCACCTCTTCGAGCACCTGATGTTCGAAGGCTCCGGGCACGTGAAGGAGGGCGAGTTCGACACGCTGCTCGAAGCGGCCGGCGGCACGAACAACGGCTCGACCACCAGCGACCGGACCAACTACTACGAGACGCTGCCCTCGAACGCGCTCGACCTTGCGCTGTTCCTCGAGTCGGATCGCATGGGGTACCTGCTCGACGTCGTGACGCCGCAGATGGTCGACAGCCAGCGGGACGTCGTGAAGAACGAGCGGCGACAGAGCTATGAGAACGCGCCGTACGGCCGCGCGTTCCTGCGCCTGACGGAGCTGCTCTACCCGGAAGGGCACCCGTACCACTGGCCGACGATCGGGTACATGGACGACCTGTCGGCGGCCACCCACGAAGACGTCGTCGAGTTCTTTCAGCTGTATTACGCGCCGGGCAACGCATCGCTCGTCATCGCCGGCGACATCGATCCGGACGAAGCGCGCCGCAGGGTCGAGTTCTGGTTCAGCGACGTTGCTCCCGGCCGAACGCCGCCGCCAGTCACCGTCCCGGCGGTCGAGCTCGACAATGTCGTCACGGAGCGGATGACGGATCGCGTCCAGCTGCCGCGCCTGATGCTGGCCTGGCTGACGCCCGGGACGTTCCGGCCCGGCGACGCCGAGCTCGATGTCGTCGGTGCCCTGCTGAGCTCCGGCAAGAACTCGCGGCTCTACCGGCGACTCGTGTACGAGATGCAGGTCGCCCAGGACGTCTCGGCCACGCAGTACTCCTCGAAGGAAGGGTCGATCTTCCTCATCGACGTCGTCGCGCGGCCGTCGGATCTTGGTCCCGACGAATCAATCGCCCGCCTGCGGGCGATTGTCGACGAGGAGCTCGATCGGCTCCGTCACGAGCCTCCGACGGAAGCTGAAATGACGCGCGTGCGCAACGGTATCCGCGCATCCTTCTATGACGCGATGGAAACCATTGCGGGCAAGGCCGATCAGCTCAACGCGTACTACATGCTGACGGGCAATCCCGACTACTTCGCCGAGGACCTGGGCCGGTACGAAACACTGGCTCCCGACGACATCCGGGCCGCTGTGCGCCGCTGGCTGCCCGCCGATCGGCGCGTCGAGCTCGTCGTCGTGCCCGAGGAACAGTGAGGCTCCCATGCTGACGCTCCCACGTGTGATCGCCCGGATGGTGCTCGCCGGCCTCGTGTTCCTGGCGGCCGCGATCCCTGCCGGCCTGGGCGCACAGGATGGTCCCGATCGCTCGCGGCCGCCGGCCACCGGACCGGCGCCGTCGCTCGACCTGCCGCCTGTTGCGAAGCACCGGCTGTCGAACGGCCTGCCGGTCTGGATCGTGGGCATGCACGAAGTCCCCGTCGTGCACGTGATGATGATTGTCCGCGCCGGCGCCGCCATGGATCCGGAGGGACGCTTCGGCACGGCCAGCTTCACGGCCGCGATGCTCGACGAAGGCGCGGGCACGCGCGACGCGCTCGAGCTGGCCGACGCGATCGAGATGCTCGGGGCGACGCTCACCACGGGGAGCGCATACGACGTCTCGACGGTCGAACTGCACGCGCTGGCGGAAACGCTCGAAGACGCCCTGCCACTGATGGCCGACGTCGTACGGCGCCCGACCTTCGCTGCCGAAGAACTGGAGCGACTGCGCGCCGAGCGGCTGACGACGCTGCTGCAGATGCGGGACAACCCGGCGCAGCTGGCCACGGCCGCCTTCAACCGCCTGCTGTACGGCGCCTCGCACCGCTACGGAACATCAATCATCGGAACCGAAGCAGCCAACCGGGCGCTGACGGTCGAGGACCTGCGCGCATTCCACGCGGCGTACTACCGGCCGTCGAATGCCCACCTGCTGGTCGTCGGCGACGTGACGGGCGACGCGGTGCTGCCGCTGCTCGAGCGCGCCTTCGGCGACTGGGCCGAGACCGGCCGGCCCCCCGCAGCCCCCGCACCGCCGACGATGGATCGGCCGGCATCACGCGCCATCTACCTGATCGACAAGCCCGGGGCCCCGCAGTCGCAGATCCGGTTCGGGACGATCGGCGTGGCGCGATCGACCGACGACTATCACGCGATCGAAGTCGCCAACACGATGCTCGGCGGTTCGTTCTCCTCGCGGCTGAACATGAACCTGCGTGAGCGGAACGGTTACTCATACGGCGCCGGCTCGTCGTTCGCGATGCGCCTCGGTGCCGGTCCCTTCGTCGCGCAGTCGGCCGTGCAGAGTGACAAGACGCTGGAAGCGCTGCTGGAGTTCGTCAACGAGCTCGCCGGCATGGCCGCACAGCCGCCCGACGACGAGCTGACGCGTGTGCGGAACTTCGAAGCGCTCGGCTTCCCGCGGGGATTCGAAACAACGACGGCCATGGCCAACCGGCTCGCCGAGCTGGTGACGTACGACCTGCCAGAGTCGTTTTTCGAGGAGTACGTGTCCAGGGTGCAGGCCGTCACCGCGGCCGACGTACAGCGCATCGCAGAGCAGTACATGGACCCCGACCGCATGATCGTGGTCGTCGTCGGCGACCTGGCCTCGATTGAGGGACCGGTGCGTCAGGCGGGCCTTGGCCCGGTGACCATCGTGACGGCCGACGAGGTGCTGCAGTAGCCTCGTCCGCGGACGCAGCGCGCAAACTGAGGACACCGCGTCCTGCGGTCCGCCGGGCGATCGGCACGGCGCGGGGCCGGCTGCAACATCCCCCGTGGCACCCGGCTTGCACCCGGCACGGCTTTCGTAGCGGCAGGAGTCTTACATGACGCGAACCTTCCGGCACCTGTGGTGCGCGAGCCTGGCGCTCGCGATCCTGCTGGCCGCGGCTCCAGCACATGCTCAGTACTTCGGCCAGAACAAGGTTCAGTACGACGACTTCGACTTCGAGGTGCTCGAGACCGAGCACTTCGACGTCTACTACTACCCCATCGAAGCCGACGCGGCCCGAATCGTCGCGCGGATGGCCGAGCGATGGTATGCCCGCCTGTCGACGCTCCTCTCGCACCACCTGTCGACGCGGCAGCCGCTGATTCTCTACGCGAGCCATCCCGAGTTCGAGCAGACCAACGTCATCGAAGGGCTGATCTCGGAAGCGACCGGCGGTGTCACCGAGGGCGGACAACGGCGCGTCGTCCTGCCGCTGGCGGCAGGTCTCGGCGACACGGACCACGTGCTCGGACACGAGCTCGTCCACGCCTTCCAGTACGACATCCTGGGTCGCAACATCGCGTACGCCCCGCTGTGGTTCATCGAGGGGATGGCCGAATACCTCTCGATCGGCCCCCGCTACCCGCAGACGGCACTCTGGCTCCGTGACGCGGCACTGCACGCCGACCTGCCGCGCGTGCGCGACCTCTACAACCCGCGCTATTTCCCGTATCGCTTCGGGCACGCCTTCTGGGCGTACGTGGGCGGCCGCTGGGGTGACGAAGCCGTGGCGTCGGCACTGCACCGCATGGCCGAACAGGCCGGCGGTCTCGGGGAGATGCAGGCGCTTGCACTCACGACCGGTGTCGACGAGGAAGAGCTCTCGTCGGGATGGCATGCCGCCATCTACGAGATGTACGGCATTCCTCCACGCGACAAGGAAGCGGTCGAGGAAGCGCGGCGTGAACGGCCGGCGGCGCTGCTGGCCGAACGGACCGGCAGTGGCGGCATGAACGTGGGTCCGGCACTGAGTCCCGACGGCAGCCGCATCGCCTTCCTGTCGGAGCGCAACCGGCTGTCGATCGACATCTACGTGGCCGACACTGAAACGGGCCGACGCGTCCGTCGGCTCACGACAACGGCCGTCGACCCGCACTTCGAAAGCCTGCAGTTTCTCGCGTCGGCTGGATCGTGGGCGCCCGACAACCGGCGCCTCGCCGTGGCAACGGTTCAGCGCGGCCGCGGCGCGATCACGATCTTCGACGCCGATAATGGCCGGGTCCTGCAGACGATCCGGCACAACGACCGGGGCGAGATCTTCCATCCGGCCTGGTCGCCCGACGGCCGGACCATCGCCTACTCGGCGCAGGTCGGTGGCTTCACGGACCTCTACCTCTACGATCTTGAGTCGGGCACGACGCGTCGACTCACGAACGACCCGTTTGCCGACCTGCAGCCCGCCTGGTCGCCGGACGGCACCGAGCTGCTGTTCGTCAGCGATCGTGGAACGAGCTCGCTCGACACGCTGTCGTTCGGCCCGCTCGGTCTCGCCGTGCTCGAGCTCGAGACCGGGCGCATCACGACGATCGACACGGGCCCCGGCTCGGCGATCAACCCGCAGTGGACGCCGAAGGGCGACGCCATTCTGTTCGTATCGGATCGCTCGGGCCGACCGGACGTGTACCGGCTGCCGCGCAGCGGTGGCGAACCGGAGCCGCTCACGGCGGTGCCGACCGGCGTGACGGGCATCACGCCGACCAGCTCGGCCATTTCCGTCGCGCGCGAGACCGGGCTGACCGCGTACACCGTGTTCGAGGACGGTTCGTACGAGATCCGCCTGTTCGAGTCGCCGGCCGACGCCATCGATCCGGTGAGCGCCCCGGCCGCCGACCTCGCGCTGCTGCCGCCGCCGCGCGATTCGAGCCTCGTCGCGCAGCTGCTCGACGACAGTCGCACGGGCCTGCCCGGCCGGGAGGCCGAACTCGACACACGGCCGTACACGCGCAACCTGACGCTCATCGGCGTGGGACAGTCGTTCGGCGCATCGACCGGCGGCGGCTTCGGCACCTATGTGAGTGGCGGCATCTCGCTGCTGTTCAGCGACGTGCTGGGCAACCACCTCGTACCGGTGGCGTTCGGTGTAGACGGCGGGGTGAAGGATCTTGCCGGGCAGATCGGCTATATCAACAGGACCTCGCGCTGGAACTGGGGTGTCTTCGCCGAGCACGTGCCGCTGCGCAGCGGCTTTGTCAACGCGGGCCTGACGATCATCGACGACCAGCCGGTCTACGTGGAACAGGTGCAGCTGCTGCGCGAAACGCACTCGCAGCTCGGCGCCATGGTTGCCTACCCGTTCCACCGCTCACTCCGGGTCGAGTTCTCGGCGGCCGCGCGGCGCATCGGCTTCGGCCGCGAGACGCACAGCTACTTCTACGACCCGTTCACGGGCATCTTCCTTGGCCGCGATGTCCAGGAGCACGAGTCGCTGCCCTCGCTCCAGCTCGCCGACGTGGGCGCGGCGCTCGTCGGCGACTCGACGGCCTTCGGCGCCGTCGGCCCGGTGCTGGGTCGACGGTTCCGCTTCGACATTACCCCCTCGTTCGGCGACCTGCGGCTCACCACCGCCACACTCGACATGCGGCAGTACTTCATGCCGTTCCAGCCGCTCACGCTCGCCTTCCGCGGGCTGCACGTCGGACGCTACGGATCGGGCGGCGAGGACGAGCGGCTCTATCCGCTGTTCCTCGGCTATTCGACGCTCGTTCGCGGCTACGAGCCCGGCTCGTTCGAATCATCCGAGTGCACCATCACCGAAGTCGGCTCGTGCCCCGAGTTCGATCGGCTCAGCGGCTCACGCATCCTCGTCTTCAACGGCGAAGCGCGGATGCCGGTGGCCGGGTTCACCGGTCGCCTGAACTACGGACCGATCCCGACCGAGCTGTTCGCGTTCTTCGACGCCGGTGTGGCATGGACGGCAGCCGAACGACCGACGTTCGCCGACGGCACCCGCCCGTGGGTCACGAGCACGGGCTTCGGTGCGCGCGTCAACCTGTTCGGCTATGCGGTGGGTGAGTTCAACCTGGCCCGCGCGCTGCAGCGTCCGCAGCGCGGCTGGCAGTTCATTTTCAATCTGCGACCCTCGTTCTGATCCTCGTGGACAGGCCCGGCGCGCTTGCCGCCAGCGCGGCGACGCGCCGGGTCGCCGTCAGCAGGCTCAGTAAGGCTGGCGCCCCGAGAGGTGCGGTCCGCCGGTCGGCGTGAACGACGGCGGGTCCGAGGCCGGGAACGACTCGTCGAGCGCTTCGTTCACACGGTCCTGCTCCCACTCGTGCCGCCTCGTGTCGGCCCTGTGCTTCATGGCCCGGAAGGCATACATGGCCGCCATCCCGGCACCGGCCAGCGTCCAGAACATTCCCCGCTTCATGACATCCCCTCCCTTCGGCCGACGGACTCGCCGGCCTGGGAAGGGTCAGTGCAAGTGACGGGCCGGAACATGCCCCCGGCCCGTCGCCGATTCCCGCGGGTGTCGCACCCGACGTGTGTCGTGCGGTTCCAACATCGGCCGGCTCCCAGGCTCACAACTCCCGCAGCGCTCGGGCCACCGGCAGCCGGGCCGCGCGAACGGCGGGCAGGATGCCGCCGATGAGGCCCATCGCGAGCGACCAGGCCAGGCCGACGAGCAGCAGTGCCGGCGTTACCCTGAACGCAAAGGCGACCTGCGAGAACGACTGGAAGTTCATCGTCGACGTCTGGTAGCCGTTGAAGCCGAGCCACGCGACGAGCCCCCCGATCAGGCCACCGCCCGCCGCAAGCACCATCGATTCGGAGAGCACCGACACCAGCACGGCCGCCGCGTTGAACCCGAGTGCCCGGAGCGTGGCAATCTCGCGGGCCCGGGTCGCCACCGCGGTATACATGGTGAGGACCGCCCCGAAAATGGCCCCGATCGCCATCAGCGCCGCGATGGCCATGCCGACCGTGCGGATGAGGCTCGTGATCCCTTCCGACTGCTGGGCGTAGTAGTCGCGCTCGCGGCGCACCGCAACGTTCAGCTGCGGGTTCGACGTCAACCAGTCGCGGAAGCTGTCGAAGCTCGCGGGTGTGTCGAGCCGGACGAGGACCGACTGGTAGCTGTTGCCACGGCGGTAGGCCCCCTGCAGCGTGCGCGCGTCGCACCAGATTTCCGTCTCTGCCACCGACCCGTCCGCTTCGAACAGGCCGACCACCGTCCAGGCGAACTGGCCCGATCGGATTTCGGAGCCGACCGACAGTCCCTCGAACTGTCTGGCCGCACCGACGCCGGCAATGACCTCGTTCGTGCCGAATTCGAACATGCGCCCCTCGACGAGCGAAACCTCGCGGCGCACGCGAAGCGAGGCCGGCTCGACGCCGCGCATCGGCACGTTCGCCGGCGTCCCGGTCGATCGCTTCGGCAGATCGACAACGACGAACAGCTCGGCCGAGGCGTCGGGCCCCTGCTCGCTCCGCGAGATGCCCGGCGCCTGCCTGATGAGATCGGCCTCCGGCCCCGACAGCCCGCTCGTCATCTCGGAGTCGGCACCGCTCCGCATGACGATCGCGCGATCATCGGCGCCCGCCCCGACCATCGCGGCGCGGAATCCTTCGGCGATCGACAGCACCGCGACCAGCACGACGACGACCCCGGCAATGCCGATCACGGCGACGGCCGACGATCCGAGACGTCCCGGCACGGTCCGCAGGTTGAGCGCGGTGACGGCGACAATCTCGCGCATCCAGCTCACGTCAGTTCCTCCTCAGTGCGTCGGTGATCCGGAGCCGCATCGCGGACACCGCCGGCAGCGCGCCCGCCATCAGGCCGAGCGCGCCCATCAGAGCCACGCCGGCGGCAACATCGCGGCCGGGCAGTATGAAGGCCGGCAGCAGTCCGTTCGTCGGATCCCCCTGCTGCACGATGAGCCATGCCAGGCCGAGCCCGAGCCCGCCGCCGATGACCGCAATCACCATCGCTTCCACCAGCACGGTGGCGACGACGACGGTGTTCGAGAAGCCGAGAGTCTTGAGCACCGCCAGCTCGCTGGTGCGCTCGCGCACGGCCTGAGCCATCGTGTTGGCCACGACGAGCAGCATCGTGAAGAGCACGGCGGAAAGAATGGCGATCATGATGGCGCCGATGTCGCCGATCTGTTTTGCGAAGCTGTCGACGAAGCCCTTTTCGGTCGTCGTCTTCGTTTCGGCCGATGAATTCGCGAACATCTCGTCGACCGCCTGCGCAATCTCGACCGACCGCCCGGGGTCGTCAATCTTCACGACGAACCAGCCGACCAGGCCGTCGCCTTCCTGCCGGTTCTCGTCGAGGTAGTCGTAGCGGAAGAACAGGTTCGTCGTGTCGGTTCCCGGCTCGCCGTCGTAGATGCCGACGAGGTTGAACGTCCACGTCGTGCCGTCGCCCGACTTCGGCATCCAGATCGTCGCCTGCAGCGGAATCCGATCACCGATCTGCCACCCGAAGCGTTCGGCGAGCGCCCGGCCGGCCACGGCTCCCTGCCGATCGGCCAGCCAGGCCTCCATCTGTTCCGGCGGCAGCCGCAGCTCCGGGTACATCGCGAAGTACACCTCGGGCTCGGTGGCGATCTGTCCGAAGAAGTTCCGGGGATCCTGGTAGACGCCGCCGAACCACGTGTTGTGGGTCGCCGCCTGCACGCCTTCGACCGATCGGATGCGCTCCACGTACGACTCGGGCAGCGGCTGGATGAGGCTGACCTTGTGGATGACGATCAGCCGATCGAGTCCGGCCAGATCGACGCCGAAGCTGAACGCGGCGCGGATCGTCATCAGCAGGCCGAACAGCAGGAACGCCACGAAGACACACGCGAGTGTGAAGGTCGTCCGGATCTTCCGGCGCCACAGGTTCTTCCAGATCAGCGGAACAAGCTTCATGCCGCAGCCTCGAGCAGCACGCCCTTGTCGAGGTGAAGCGTCCGGCTCGCCCTCAGGGCGGCCTGCGGATCGTGGGTCACCATCACGATGGTCTTGCCGTGCTCACGGTTGAGCACCTGCAGCAGGTCGAGAATCTCGTCGCCGGATCGTCGATCGAGATCACCTGTCGGCTCGTCACACAGGAGCAGCGTCGGATCGGTCACGATGGCGCGGGCTATGCCGACGCGCTGTTCCTGGCCGCCCGACAGCTGCCGCGGATAGTGCTTCGCGCGTTCGGCCAGCCCGACGGCCCGCAGCGCGATCGCCACCCGCTCGCGCCGCTCGCGCTTCGAGAGCTTCGTCAGCAGCAGCGGCAGCTCGACGTTGCGCTCGGCCGTCAGCACCGGGAGCAGGTTGTACAGCTGGAAGACGAACCCGACATGGCGCGCCCGCCATTGCGCCAGCGCCGCACCGCCCAGACCGTGTACCGGCGCACCCGCCACCTCGATGGTGCCGTCGCTCGGCGTATCGAGCCCGCCAAGCAGGTTGAGCAGCGTCGTCTTGCCCGACCCCGACGGTCCCATCAGCGCGAGGAAGTCGCCGCGTGGAATGTCGAGATCGACGCCCTTCAGCACGTCGATCCGTTCACTGCCCCGCGTGTAGTACTTGCGGAGATTCCTGATACGGACGAGAGGACTGACGTCGGACATTACTGCATCACCTCCACTCTGGCGCCGTCGGTCAGTCCCGGCGGCGGATCGAGCACGACGCGATCGCCCGGCTGCAGGCCGGCCAGCACTTCGAGCCGATCACCATCGGTACCGCCGGTGGCCACGGCGCGCCGTTCGACCACGTCGCCCTGCAGCAGGAAGACCACGGACCGATCGCCGTCTGGCCGCACGGCACTCTTCGGCACGAGCGCGACCGCACGCGGTGCGACCTCGCCGTCGTCCTGCCGCAGGAACGTCACCTTGACGCCCATGTCGGGCAGAATGCGCGGATCGAGCTCGTCGAAGCCGAGCCGCACGAGCACGGTGGCCTTCTGCCGATCGGCGGCCGGAATCGTCGTGATGACATGTGCGGGAATCTGCCAGTCGGGATA
Organism: Acidobacteriota bacterium; assembly: GCA_003242705.1. Taxonomy (GTDB): domain Bacteria; phylum Acidobacteriota; class Vicinamibacteria; order Vicinamibacterales; family SCN-69-37; genus SCN-69-37. Next base: position 3,252 of record QGVF01000055.1, on the reverse strand, counting down.
CGCATCGAGCACCGCGGTCGCCGCCTGGTCCGGCCGCACGCGGTTGATGTAGCTCTCGCTCACTTCGACCTCGATCTCGAGCGAGCGCATGTCGACGATGGTGCTGATCCCGGTGCGCGTGAAGCCGCCGCCGGCCGACACGGGCGAGACCATTTCGCCAGGCTGTGCCACGCGCGAAATGGCGACACCGCTGAACGGCGCGCGAATGATCATGTTGTCGAGCTCGGTCCGCTGCACGTCGACCTGCCGCTCGGCAACCGTCACCTGCTGGCGCAGGGCCTCGATGCGCGCCGCGGTCGAGTCGACCGCCGCACGAGCCGCGTCGAGATCGGCGGGCGTCGCCAGGCCGCGCGCCTTCAGCTGTTCGACGCGCTCGAGCGTCAGGCGCGCCTCGGCCAGCTGGACCTCGTTCTCGAGCACGGCGCGGCGCGCCGCTTCCGCCTGCGCCTCGGCCAGCGCCAGCGCCGCGCGGGCGCTGCTGTCGTCGAGCCGGGCGAGGACCTGTCCCTCACGGACCTCCATCCCCTCCTCGACGTTCACCTCGACGACCTTGCCGGTCACCTTCGACGAAACCGTCGCCCGACGGCGCGCGGTGACGTAGCCCGACGCGTTCAGGACGGCGGCAGCCGTACCGGCCTGGCGACCGCTCACCGCGGCCACCCGCACCTCTACGACCGGCTCGCGAAGTCCCCACCAGGCCGCCACCGCCGCAACCGTCGCGACAACGACGGCAGCCACCGCCCACCGGACCGAGCGGCGCGGCTGGCGCTCGGGTCCGCGGTCGATGCGCAGGGCGGCCAGATCAGCGTGCAGATCGCTCATGTCCAGACAGACTCCTGTTCGGGACGCAATTCATCGTCAGCACGTCGCATGCGGCGCGGGAACGACGCGGCCACGCGCCGACGGCACGAGCCTCACGCTAGCGCCGTGACCTGACGCGCGAGGAGCCTGAATCGGTGAACGGCGGCCGGATCTCGGCCAATGCCGCCTGTCGAGATGGAACGGGATGACATGTGGCAGCGCGTGGTGCGGCTGCCTGGACTTGTCGAAAGGCGGAGCGACCGGGCGTGCAGCCCGGTCGCCGGATGCGGGGGTCTACGCCACCGGAGGCGTCGACGGGACGGTCGGGGCGGCGTCCGGTTGGGCCGCCGCCTCGGCCGCGCGCTGCTGCTGGCGGCGCCCGAGCCAGAGCCCGAGGCCGGCCCAGGCGACGGCGAGCGGAACGGCGAGCGACGAAAGGCCCACGAGTCCCATGCCGAGCCGGCCGAGCAGGCCTTCGGTCCAGGCGCCGATGACGTCACCGCCGCGGTAGACGAAGGTATCCGTGAAGGCCTTCGACTTGTACTTCTCCTCGCGCGTGACCACCGTGAACAGCGTCTCGCGCGCCGGCCGGGTGATGGCGCGCTGGATGGCGCGGAAGGCGGCGTCGAAGACGATGAGCATGGCGAACGAGCCGATCGCGGCCAGGCCGACGAACCCGGCCGCAACGACGACCGGCAGCAGGCCGAGGGCGAACGAGACGCCCAGGCGGCGCATCAGGTGGCCCGTCACCACTGCCTGCAGCACGAGCGTCGCCAGCTGCGTGATCAGGTCGATCTGCGCGAAGATCGTCGTCCGCGTATCGATGTCGTCGGCGGCCGCGGCGACCATCTGCAGGCGCGTGAAGTAGATGAACGTCGCGACGATGGTCATCACGAGCACGTAGCCCGAAATGCCCAGCAGGTACGGCGAACGGAACACGGCGCCGACGCCGCTCCACGCCGTTCCGCCGATGATGGCGCGATCGTCGGCGCGCTGACCGGCGCCCGGCTCCACCTCGGGCTGCACCCGCGCGACGAGCCAGGCAGCGCCAATCGACAGGCCGAGAAAGACGGCCGAGACGAGCATCAGCGCGGGCGTCCCGATGCGCCCGGCGAGGACGCTCGCGAGCCAGGGGCCGAAGATCGCGCCGAGCGTGCCGCCCACCGCCAGCACGCCGAAGATGCGCTTGCTCTGCTCGAGCGTGAACCGATCGGCCATCAGCGCCCAGAACACCATCGTGCTGAACAGGTTGAAGACGCTGAACCAGACGTAGAAGACGCGTCCGCTCACCTCGCCGACCGCCTGCGGCGCGAGCACGATGAGCAGGTAGAAGCCGACGAGGCTGACCGCGAAGAACCCGTAGGTGAGCGCGATGAAGACGAGCCGCCGGAACCGGCTGACGAGCCAGCCGAAGACCGGGTTGACGGCGAGCGTCACGATGGCCGTCCCGATGAAGAGCCATCGGACGGCATCGAGCCCGCCGCTCATGCCGATGGCGTCGCGCGCCGGGCGCAGCACCATCAGGGCGGTCAGGACGAAGAAGAAGTAGAGCGCCGCGACCGTGATGGGCAGGCCTTCGCCCGGTCGGACGTTGAAGAACCGTTGCACGATCGACATCCGGTACGTCTCCCGATGCTGTGGGCTGACGTTTCGACTACGCCGTGCAGCCGGTTCCCGCTTACGGAACGGGCCGCGGCAGGTGCCGCGGCCCGCAGAATCACCCGCAGACGGCCGCCGCATCCCGCGCGGCGGCCCGGGCGTGCCGTCTCAGCGGCCGGGAATGCCGAGCCAGCCCCGCGTCAGGTAGTCGTTCAGCGTCAGCGCAAACATGATCACCAGCCAGAACAGGCCGGAGACCGCGACGACCTTCGTGAGCGGCGTATTGTAGCGGACGCCCATGAAGACGAGGACGACGAGCGCCGCCTTGATGCCGGCGACGGCCAGGGCGATCGGCGCGTTGAGCATGCCGAAGTCGAACGTCGCGACCACGTACGTGATGACCGTCAGCACGAGGAGCGCGACCCAGACCATGACGTAGGTCCGGACGGAAGTAATCGGAGCGTGCGACATCAGCGAACCTCAGTGTGCACCGTAATGCGCGCCCAGCAGGTAGAGCAGCGGGAAGAGGAAAATCCAGACGACGTCGACGAAGTGCCAGTACAGGCCCGACACCTCGAGCGGACCGTAGTAGTCGGGCGAGAACCGGCCGCGCCAGGCCATCCACAGGATGACGAGCATCAGACCGATGCCGATGATCATGTGAATGGCGTGAATGCCGGTCATCATGAAGTAGATCGAGAAGAACAGCTGCTGCTGGGCGGCCTGCGGCAGCGTCATGTCGAAGTTCGGACCGGGCACCAGGTGGTGCTCGAACTTCTCGGCGTACTCGAAATACTTGACGACGAGGAAGGTGAGGCCGAAGACAATCGTCAGCACCAGGTTGATGACCTG
>QGVF01000170.1 GCA_003242705.1 Acidobacteriota bacterium | reverse complement strand
TCTCCCGCCACCGGCGCCGCGCGCCGCCTGCCGCTCCGGCCGCCCGCGGCGTCCGGTCACTACGAGCTCCGCCAGGGCGTCCTGCAGCTGCTCGCCATCAAGGACTCCGACATCCGCCGGCTGACGCTCGAACAGTGCCGCGATGCCGTCGACCAGAGCCTGCACGCCGGCGGCGCGTTCTCGGCCGTCATCCCGCTCGTCGCGCTCTACTACGGCGGCTTTATCGACGTCGACGTGGTCGACCCGACGCGCCGCGGGCAGGACATGTTCGTGCTGAGCAAGGGACACGCCGTGGCAGCGATGGCGTCGATCCTCGCGGAGTTCGGCTACTTCGATCGATCCGTTCTGCGCAACTCCCGCTCGTACACGAGCATCCTGAACGGCCATCCCGGCCCGATCCTGCCGGGCGTCCACATTGCGACCGGCCCGATGGGCCAGGGACTCGGCGTCGCGCAGGGCTTCGCGATCGCGGGACGACGATCACCGCGGTTCGATACGTACGCCGTCTGTGGCGACGGTGAACTGCAGGAAGGACCGATCTGGGAAGCGGTCATGTACGCGGGCCAGGCGCACCTCGACAACCTGTGCGTGCTCGTCGACCGGAACAACGGCCAGCTCGATCTGTCGAGCCGCATGGTCTTCCCGATGCCCGACCTCGAGCCGGTCTTCCGCGCCTTCGGCTGGCGGGTCGAGAGCGTCGACGCAACGCAGTACGAACCCGTGTACGCCGCGCTCGAGCGGTTCCGCTTCGGGCCCCGGACCGGACGGCCCACGGCCATCATCTGCAACACCACGAAGGGCTACGGTGCGCTGTCGGACTTTCTCAACAGACACAAGGTGACGGTACCGCGGGCCACCATCGAACAGGAGCTGGAGCTGCAGGCGCGCCGCCGCGCAGCGCGCGTCGACGAGTTCCGGGCGTTCGAGCGGAGACTCCTCGAGCGTCCGGACGGTCCCGAGCTGCATCGCGTGCTGACCGAAATCGCAGCCGGGATGTTTCTCGACACCACGCGCACGGGCGACGGCCTCCTGCTCGAGCCGCTCGAAATCCCGGTGCGGACCCGACGGGTCCCGCCGCGCAAGAAGCGCGTGCAGTACGACCCCGCCGCACTGCCAGTGCTCGATCCGACCCGCCAGTATGCCGCCAGCGACATCGTGACCGCGGCCATGAAGGTGTTCGCGCGCGACCCGGCCGTCATTTCGATCGACTCGGACCTGGCGAGTACGAGCGGCCTCGAGGCCGGCGTCGCCGCCGTCGATCAGCAGCGTGCCCTCAACGTCGGGGTGGCCGAGGCCAACATGATGTGCCTCGGCGAAGCGTTCGCGGCGCTCGGGCATCAGACGTGGATCAGCACGTTCTGCCCGTTCTTCGACTGGAAGGTGATGCGCCGCATCGCTGTGGGCCATCAGGAGCGGCTCGAGGCGATCGCCGCACCCGACGGCTGGCTCAGCGAGGGTCACGGCCTCGATCTCGTGATGCTGGCGACAGCCGCCAACTTCGAGACACGCACGAACGGCGCCACGCACATGGCCAACGACGACAACACGATCTTCGACGGCATGGCCCACCTCAAGATCGTGGACATCTCGTGCCCCCAGCAGATGCTCGCCTTCATGCGCTGGTGCATGGAGGGCAACCGCGGCCTCGTGTATGTCCGTGTGATGCGCACACCATCGGCCGTACTGTACGGAAGCGACTACACGTTCGAGTTCGGGCGGGGAACCATCCTCCGCGAAAGCGCAGCCGATCGCGCGGTCATCATCAGCAGCGGGCGTGGCGTGCACGAGGCCCTGGCCGCCGCCGACCTCTGCAGTGAGGCAGGGGTCCCCGTCGGGGTCGTCGACATGCCGTCAATCGACGAAGAACTGCTGCTTGCGCTCTACGATTCGGGCCGGCTCCTGTGCCTCGCCGAGCAGAACAACGGCTACATCCTTCAGAACCTGCTCCGGCTCGTCCACCGTCATCGGGCCTCCGCCGGCCACGGACTCGCGAACGTCATGCCGATCAACACGCTGCGGCCGGACGGCCGGCCGCAGTTCATTCACTCGGGCACGTACGAGGAACTCATCGAGGCCTTCGGCCTGACGCCGTCCGCCATTGCCGCAGCCATCACTGCACGTCTCGACGACGGGACGCATGCGCGTCCGGAAGGAGGTCGCCGATGAGCGTTCCCACACTGCGGGCCCGTGACGTCCTCGCTCTGGACCTGCCCGGCCGGCGGCTGCAGTGGCTCGTCGGCAACGGCGGTCTGGCGGCCAGAGAATGCTCCGCCTGCCGGATTCGCGTCGCCCCGGGCGACAGAGTCCGGCCCGCGCACTCGCACCCGAACGGCGAAGAGGTCATCTACATCATCCGCGGATCAGGTCGTGTGCTGGTCGGCAGTGACGTCGCCCCGGTCGACGCCGGCTCGGTCGTGCTCTTCCCGCGCGGCGTCGTACACATGCTCCACAACACCGGCAGCGAGGAGATGGAAGTCGTCTGCTTCTTCGCACCCTCAACCGGTCTGGAAAACTACGTCGCGCACGAAGACGTCGACTTTCCCGACTGACGCCCGGGTGCCAACGAGCGTTCGGGCGTGACTGCCTGTCCGCTCACACCCGCTCGACACACGCCAGTCTCGCCGGCACCGGCGCGATGCGGCTGTGGAACTCCCCGCCCTGCACCGACAGCAGCCGCCAGCCGCGTGCCGGCACAAAGCGCTCGCGCACCTCGGCTTCGGTCACCGCGCGCGGCACGTTCGGCACGGGAAACTCCACGGCGAACTCGTGCAGATAGAGGCGTCCGCCCCGGCGGATGACCTGCGCGAGCTCGTCGACGAAGGCGTCGCCAGCTTCGGGCGGGAACAGGTGAAAGAAGCCTGAGTCGACGACCGCACCGAACGACCGCCCGAGGCGCGACGGCCGCAGCGCATCGGCCACCTGAAACTCGACGCGGTCAGCGACATCCGATGGCAGTCGCGATCGCTTTTCCTGCGCCTGCACGATGGCCGCCTCGACGAAGTCGATACCGAGCGTCTCGTAGCCCGCCCGCGCGAGGTGGATGGCAAGGTCACCCGTGCCGCAGCCGACGTCGAGGATTGGCCCGTCGGGCGGCCATGCGGCCAGCAGGTCGACCATGGCCGGCTGGGGTCCGCCAATATCCCACGGCGCCGGCTCACGATAGACCGTCTCGAAAAAGGCGAGCGGATCGTCACCGAAACGCGTCACGGCACCTCCCTGAATTCTTTCGTCATGAAGACACTGTTGGGGGCGTTACGGCACTCGCCGAACGACCCGCAATAGACGAACCCGAAGCTCTCATACAGGCGGCGCGCCGGAAGAAGGAAGTCCATCCGGCCGGTCTCGAGGCTGAGGCGCTCGCAGCTGCGCCGCCGGGCCTCGTCAATGACGTGCACCAGCATCGCACGTCCCGCTCCGCGCCACCGCAGGTGAGCAGGCGTGCGCATCGACCGTGCCGCATGGCGCGCCGGACACCGGTCCGGCCGGCCTGCTACGATCGACGGAAGCCGTCGCGGCACTCCGCGCGCACATCGGGAGGTCGTCATGATCGTCGTGACAGGTGCAACAGGAAAGCTCGGCAGCCACGTCGTCCAGGGCCTGCTGAAGGTCGTGCCGCCGTCGACGCTGCGTGCGGCGGTGCGCAATCCGGACAAGGCCGCGGCCTTCGCCGCGGCGGGCATAACGGTCCGGCGCGCCGACTACGACGACCCGCCTTCGCTCGAGGCGGCGCTCGAAGGCGCAGAGAAGCTGCTCCTGATTTCGGCCAACGAGGTCGGCCGCCGCCTGCCGCAGCACCTCGCGGTCATCGAAGCTGCGAAGAAGGCCGGCGTCGGCCAGATCGTGTACACCAGCCTTCTGCGCGCCGATTCGTCTCCCCTGGCTCTTGCCGGCGAACATCGCGCGACCGAGGACGCCATCCGCGCATCCGGCCTCCCGTTCGTCATCCTCCGCAACGGCTGGTACATCGAGAACCACACCGGCCAGATGCCGGTCATCCTGCAGCACGGCGCCATCGTCGGCGCCGCGGGCAACGGACGCTTCGCGTCGGCCACGCGCGCAGACTACGCGGCCGCGGCGGTTGCGGTGCTGACGACCGACGGGCACGTGGGCAGGACGTACGAACTGGCCGGCGATCATCCGTTCACGCTCACGGAGCTGGCCGAGGAGATTTCGCGGCAGGCCGGACGCACCATCGTCTACACGAACCTCGAGCCGGACGCCTATCTCGAGCTGCTCGTGAACGCCGGCGTGCCGAAGCCGTTTGCCGAAATCCTCGTCGATTCCGACGTGCACGCCGCGAACGGCGCGCTCGACGACTCGACTGGTGACCTGCGACGGCTGATCGGACGACCGACGACCACTCTGGCGACTGCCGTGGCCGACGCGCTGAAGCAGACCGTGCCGGGAAAGGACGGATAGGCCCGTGAAGATCGACGTGTATTCCGACGTGGTCTGCCCCTGGTGCTACATCGGGGAACGCCGCCTCGCTGCCGCGCTCGAGAAGTCCGGCCGGGCCGGCCGCGTCACCGTCGCGTTCCGCCCGTTCCAGCTCGATCCCGCCGCTCCGCCTGAAGCGGCTCCTCTGCGCGCCCACCTCGAGAGGCGCTTCGGCCCCCGCGTCGACGCGATGCTCCGGCACGTGACGGCGGTCGCCGCCGACGAGGGCATCACGATGAACTGGGACGCGGCACTCACCGGCAACACGCAC
>QGVF01000054.1 GCA_003242705.1 Acidobacteriota bacterium | reverse complement strand
CGCACGCGACGGCACACGTCCATCTGCCAGGCTGTCGATTGGCTGGTCTCTGCATCTGCCTCCGGAGCCCGGAAGTCTAGGAACCGGAGGACTGCGGAGCAATACTGCAGAAGGACTACTCGACGGCCCGGAGCAGCTCGCCTTCAACGCACCGGTAGGCCCGACCCGTGCGGACGTTGCGGAACTCCTGCGTACGCCCGCCCGGCCAGGTCACCACCAGGCGGGGGACGACGTCGCGCGTACCGACGCCGAACGTCAGCGGCAGCTCCGACTGCGAGAGGTAGCTCGAACCGCTCTTCACCATGCGCGTCTGCACGATGCCATCGTGGTGCAGCTGCACGGTGGCCCCGATCGCGTCGCGATTGACGCGCCTCCCCTGCAGCGTCAGGCGGATGCTCCGGTGGCCGTTGGACACATCGTTGCGGAAGAGCACCGCCGGCCCGCCGTTCGTCGTCATCAGCAGGTCGACGTCGCCGTCGCGGTCGAAGTCGGCGTACGCAAGCCCGCGGCCGACGCGCGGCGTGGCGAACGCCCGTCCGGCCTCGATCGCCCGGTCGACGAAACGGCCGTCGCGCTGGTTGACGAGCAGCAGCGGCGGCTGCGCGTGGCCGACTTCAGCGCGGCGCGTGCGGATCGTCTCGTCGATGTGGCCGTTGGCCACCACGAGATCGAGCCAGCCATCGAGGTTCATGTCGGCGAAGACACAGCCGAAGCCGAGACGGCTGCGCGAAGCGCCGCCGACGCCGGTCGGAATCGCGACGTCCTCGTAGAGGCCGAGCGCCTGCGCCCGGTAGAGGCCGATCATTTCCTGATCGAAGTTGGTGATCGCGATGCCGGCGCGCCCGGTATTGTCGAAGTCACCAGTATCGATCCCCATGCCGGCCCGCGCGCGCCCCTCCGTGCTGAAGGCCACGCCCGCCGACAGGCCCGCCTCGCGGAAGCGGCCGTTGCGGAGGTTCAGGAACAGCTTGTTCGGCTGCGTGTCGTTCGCGACGACAAGGTCGGCCCACCCGTCGTCGTTCGCGTCGATCAGTGCGACACCGAGCGACTTCGAGCTCGTATCGAAGATGCCGCTCGTCGCCGTCACGTCCTCGAACGTGCCATCACCCCGGTTGCGGAAGAGCCAGCACGTGTCGCCGCGGTAGGCCTCGGGCGTGCAGTAGATGCGGCTGCCGTCGGGCCCGCCGCAGAAGACGTCGTGCTCGGGCGACCAGCGGACGTAGTTGCACACGAACAGATCGAGCAGCCCGTCGTGGTCGTAGTCGAACCAGAGCGCAGACGTGCTGAACGCCTCGCGTCCGCCGAGGCCGCTCGTCTCCGTTACGTCGACGAACGTGCCGCGCCCGGTATTGCGGAACAGCCGGTTCTGGCCGACGGCCGTGACGTAGATGTCGGGAAAGCCGTCGTTGTCGTAGTCGCCGACGGCGACACCCATACCGTAAAGCTCGACGTCGAGCCCTGCCGCGACCGTCACGTCCGTGAACGTCCCGTCGCGGTTGTTCCTGTACAGCTGCAGCGTCGACCGCGTGCGCCGGTGGCCGGGCCAGTCGCAGCCGTTGACGAGCAGGATGTCGGGCCAGCCGTCGGCGTCGTAGTCGAGAAACGCGCACCCGGCGCCCATTGTCTCGGGCAGCAGCTTCTCGCCGTAGGCGCCGGTGTTGTGGACGAAGCGGAGCCCGCTCGCCCCGGTGACGTCGACCAGGCGGAACCCGGGGACGTCCTGCGCGGCGCGGGCGACGATGTCGATGAGCGGAGCGAGGCCGGCCGCCCCGGCGGCGGCCGCAAGAAACGCCCGACGGTTCACAGCGGTCCTGCCAGCCCGTTGCGCAGGGCGTAGACGACGAGGTCGGCCGTCTTGCGGACGCCGAGCCGGCTCATGATGTTCGCGCGGTGCACGCTCACCGTGTTGACGCTCAGTCCGAGCCGCTCGGCGATCGCACGGTTCGACAGGCCCTGGCAGATCAGCTGCAGCACCTCGAGCTCGCGCGGCCGCAGACCGTGGCGGTATTCGCCCTTGAGGACCGGCTCGTCGGCCACCGACGGATCGACGACCGTCTCGCCGGCGGCCACGCGCCTGATCGCCGACGCCAGGTCGAGGTCGAGCGCGTTCTTCAGGACGTAGCCGCGCGCGCCCGCGGCCATGGCCTGCGACACGAGCGTCCGTTCGGCGTGCATGCTGAGCATCAGCACCGCCGTGTCGGGGCGTTCCGCGAGGATGCGTCGCGTGGCGACGAGGCCGCTCGTGCCCGGCATCGCGCAGTCCATCACCACGACCTGCGGCCCGAGCCGGGCGGCCATCGTCACCGCCTCGTCGCCGCTGCTCGCCTCGCCGACGACCTCGAGGTCGGGATCGTCCTCGATGAGCCGCCGGAAGCCGCGCCGCACGAGGTGATGATCGTCGGCCAGCAGGACGGTAATACGCTGACTCATGACTGCTCGCCCTCAGTATCGATCAGCGGCACGGTGAGGCGCACCAGCGTTCCGCCGCCGTCCGGACGCTGCAGCTCGAGCCGCCCGCCGAGTAACCCGGCGCGTTCGCGCATCGCGACGATCCCGAGCCCGGAGCGCGAGGTGCGACTCTCGGGGATGCCCGACCCATGGTCCTCGACCTCGAGCATGACCTCGGCGGCGCGGTACGTCAGGCGCACCCACACCTCGTGCGTCCCGGCATGACGGGCGACGTTGCTCAGCGACTCCTGCAGGACGCGGTAAACGTGGATGGCCGTTCCGCTGTCGACCGGCGCAGGGTTGCCGTGCCGCTCGTAGTGGATGTCGAGGCCCAGCTGGCGGCCGGCCGTCGCGACGTACCACTCGAGCGTCCCGTCGAGGCCGATGTCGTCGAGAATCGACGGGTGCAGCGTCTGCGACAGGCTGCGCACGTTGGTGAGCGCGCCCTGCGCGATGGCCGCAACCTCGTGCAGGTCGTCGCGCACCGCCTCGTCGGGACTCTTCCGTGCCGCGCGGCCGATCATCGATCCCATCGCGGTAAGCACCTGTCCCAGCTCGTCGTGCAGCTCGCGCGCGAGGTGGCGCAGCGTCGACTCGCGCGTGGCGATCAGCTGCTGTGCCAGCTCGCGGCGCCCGTCCGACAGCGCCGCCAGCTCGGCGAACAGCCGCCGGTTGGCGCGGATGACGTACAGGCCGGTGGCGCCGATGGCCAGCAGCGTCGCGCCGAGAAACCACCATGCCTGGCGCTGAACGTCGCGGTAGATCGCCTGCACGCGCGCGGCCGCCTCGGCTTCGGCTGCGTTGTTCTCGAACAGCAGCCGCGCGACCGCGGCGCTGAGTGAGGCCTGACGGGCCTGGAGCGACAGCTGGACCTCGGCGCGCGCCTCGGCTTCGCGCCCCGACTCGGCCAGGTTGAACGTACGATCGGCCGCGCTCCAGAAGTCCTCGAGCGACACGCGCAGGTGCTCGCGCCCGCGTGACTCGACGCCATCGATCGCGTCGCCGCCCTCCACCGCGTCGTCCAGATCGCTGCGGATGCGATCGAACTGCGAGCGCCAGGCCGAGAGCGGATAGGGCTGGCCGCCCTCGAGCATGTCGCGCATGGCCAGCCCGAGCTGGTTCAGGTTGTTCTGGATGCGGAGCAGCTGCAGCGAGTCGCGGCGGTTGCGATCGATGAGGTCGCGCTGCAGCGCCTCCAGCCCCGCCACCTGCCGCGCGACGTACAGGGAGTACGCCGTGACGGCGGCCAGCGTCAGGACGAGGCCGACGAGCAGGCCCGTCGTGGGCGATCGACCGGGAGGGGGGCGTCGCACACGGGGAAGATAAAACAGGAACTGCCATCGGGTATCGGGTCCGGTCGCGGCCGACGACCGGCGTCAGCCGTGCGCCTGTCGGTCGGCAAGCAGATCGGCCATCGTCTCGATCCCGTCGACCATCACGGTAATCTCGTCGCGCAGCAGATCGTCGCCGGAGATGGCCGCGAGGCGGGCTGCCAGATCCGACAGCGGCTCGGACGGCGTCCAGCCGTCGCGCAGCCGTTCGGCCAGGCGCCGCAGGCTGCGCGCGATGTCGTGCGCCAGCGGCTCGATCGCCTCGCGCGGCAGCAGCGGTCGCTCGCGCTGCAGGTCGGCGCGAATGGCCAGCGCCGCCAGCGCCACCCGCCGGTTCGCGGCGAGCAGGCCGACCAGCGTGCGTGCCGGCAGCGGCGCCCGCCAGTACGGCTCGGCCAGCGTGCGATCGACGAGCGCCTCGGCGTTCGAGCGTGCGCGGCGCGCGCGGCTCCGCAGCTCATCGAGGGCCTTCGCGTCCGCATCGCCGGTGGCGTAGGCCACGAGCAGCGCCTCGAGGTAATCCGCCTGCTGGTCAAGCATCGTCCCGAGCGCCGTCCTGACGCCGCGCGCCGTCCAGGTCGGCCAGCTGAGGTAGGCGCCGACGGCGAGCAGGCCGGCGATGGTCGTGTTGAGGATGCGCTCGACCGCCGCGCTCGCCTCGGGCACACCGCGCAGGGACATCAGGAACACGACGTACGCCGTGATGCTGACGAAGAACGCGACCGCGTTGACGCCGGCCAGTGCATACGACGCCCACACGAAGGCGAGCACGATGGCCACGACCGGCACGCCGGGCCCGATCGTGTGCGCGATGCCCATGGCGGCCGCCGCGCCGAGCACGGTGCCGCCGACGCGGCCGAGACTGGCCGATGCGGTGTCGGTGAACTCCGGCTTGAGCATCACGGCCACGGTCAGCGGCAGCCAGTAGCCGCGCGGAATCTCGAAGACCCGCGCGATGACTTCGGCTGCGACGAGCGAGACGCCGAGCCGCAGCGCATGCCTGAACGCCGTCGAGTCGCGGCTCAGGTTCGCCCGCAGCGTGACGAGGGCGTCGCGCACGAGCGAGCGACGACGACGCGGGCGTTCCACCCGGTCGGTACCGGCAACCGTGCCGCCGGGATCGGACGCGAGCAGCGCCGCCGTCCGCCACGCGCTGCGCAGCTGCAGAAGCAGCGGCTCGATCGTGAGCACCGGCGAGAGCCGTGCCGCGCAGTCGTCCATGGCGGCCGCCACGCCCGGCAGCGGCCGCGGCTCGCGCCCCTGCGCGAGCGCGTCGGCGAGTTCCTCGAGCACACGGGCCGTCAGCTCGGAGATGCTGCCCGTGCACGCCCGATCGGAGTGGCGCAGGCGATCCCGATGCAGCGCAAGCGCGGCGAGCGAGGCGCGCAGCCGCTCGGCTTCGTCGAGCAGCGCCTGAAAGGCAAGCGTCTGTCCGGGCCTGGCGAACGGCTGCGGATCGGCCAGTGGCGAGCGCGTGCCCGCAAGCGTGTGCGGCTCGGGCGCTACGTCCTGGCGCGGAATCGCCGCGGCATATTCCGCCAGGCTCCGGTAGACCTCCGACAGGCTCCGCCGTTCCGCCGTGAAGCGGCGCAGCGGCCAGATCGACACGACGAGCAGCGTCTGCACGAGGCCGCCGCCCAGCACGACCGCCCCGCGGAGCAGCGCGCCCGTCGGGTCCGAGGGAAAACCGGCAGCAATTACGGCCGCCACAATCGACTGCAGCCCGACGAACGAGGCCGACTGGCCGAGCGCGACCAGCAGGCCGCCGCCGAAGCCCCAGAGACCGACGAAGACGAAGGCGGGCAGCGCGGCATGCCCGGCCAGTGATCCGACGAGGACCGAAACGGCCATGCCGACGGCGGCGAGCAGCATCGGAATCGCCTGGCTGCGGTACGCGCCCTGGAACGATCCGAAGCCGACGCCGAAGGCCCCGACCGTGCCGAACACCGCTGTCGTCGGCGATCCCCATGCGGCGCCGAGGATGAGCGGCACGGCCACGCCGGCCGTGCAGCGGAGCGCCGCCAGCCCATCGAAGCGGGACGGATCGACGTTCAGGATCGATGAAAAAAGGTGACGCAGCGTCGCTCGCATCCGGCCGCCGGGCCGCCCCCGTGCCGCATCGTCAATCCGCGGACCGCGCGCCGCGGTGCCGCCCTCAGCCGCTCGATCCGACACGCGCGTCAGTGCGGTCGCTCGGCCCGGAACTCATCCTCGGCGGGCGGCCGCGCCGTCGGCGTGCCTGCCGGCCGCCGGAACGGCGGCGTCGCCACGGGATCGCTCGCCGGAAACGTGTCTTCGAGCGCCTGGTCCAGCCAGTCGTCGAGGCGCGCCCGCGCACTGAGGATGTCGGCGACGGACGCATCGGCCGGACTCGTCTGGCGTGAAAGGTGGTTGGTCATCGCGCCCTCGATCAGAGAACGCCCTCGCGAGAACAGCCGGGGAAGCTGCGACTATCGTATGCCCGAGCCGGGCATTGGTCCAATCCGATGCGTACTCCTGCTCAGGACTGGCCTCGTGCGCACGGTTGGCGTAACCTGACGGGCCATGACCCGGACGTGGCCCGCCGCCCTCGCCCTGATCACGTTTCTTGGCGTCGGCCCGGCAGCCGGCATCGAGCGCCCCACGCCGGCCCCGACACAGGGGGCCGTCCCGGTCGATTCGGCCGACACGGCCGGTGATCCCGAACTGGCGCCGATCCGTCTGGCGCTGCAATCGGGCCACGCGCGTCCCGGCGACATCATCGCGCGCCTGAAGGACGTGCTCGGTCGGCGCCCTGAGCTGGCCGAGGCCCACTTCCTGCTCGGCCTCACCTACCGTCTCGTCGGCCGCGACATGCTGGCCGAAGCCGTCGCCGAGCTGCGGCAGGCGCTCACGCTCGATCCGTCGCTGACTGCGGCACGCTACTACCTCGCGCAGTCGTATCTCGATCTCGGCCGCGCCGACCGCGCGCGCGAAGAGCTGGAGCGGGCACTCGACGAACAGGGTGATCGGCCGACCGAGTTCCTGCTGCTGCTGACCCGTGTCGAGACTCAGGCGGGCAGCCCGGCCCGGGCACTCGATCTCGCACGTGAGGTTCTCGCAGCCGACCCCGACCGCGGCGAAGCGCGCTACTTCGCGGCGCTCGCGCTGATCGCGCTCGATCGCCGCGCGGAAGGGATTGCCGAACTGGAACAGCTGGCGGCCACCGACATGGTCCCGCCCGACGTCATGGCCGCGCTTGGCTCGGCGTACCTCGACGACGGGCGGCCCGCCGACGCGGTGCCGCTGCTCGAACAGGCCGTGGCGGCCGCGGTCGGACGACCCGACCTGCACGTTCGGCTCGCGCGCGCCCTGCGGCTCACCGGACAGATCGAGGCCGCCGACGCGCGCCTGGCCGCGGCGCTCCCGCCCGGCACACCGCTCGAGGCCTCCGAGTACTACGAGACCGCCGAAGCCGACATCGCACTCGAGACGGCCCTGGTCCGACTCTCACAGGACCGGCTCGATGACGCCGACGAGGCGCTGCAGAAAGCCGTGACACTGCGCCCCGGCCATGGCCCGACGCTCCGCCACCTGGCCGAGCTGCGCCTGCGCCAGGATCGCCGCGCCGACGCGGCACGATACGCGGCCGCTGCGCGCAGCGCCGGCGAAACCCTGACACCCGAGCTCGCGTCGCTGCTCGACGCGCCTGGCGACGCCCCCTGAATCGAAACATCATGCTGGCTCCCCCCGCTGTCACGTTGAGAACGACCACCCTTCTGGTTGCAGGCACCCTGTCGGCTCCGCTGGCCTTCTCGAGCCAGCCCCTCGAACGCTTCCGCGACGTCACGAAGGCGGCCGGCATCACGTTCGTGCACGACCAGCGCCCGACGCCCGAAAAGCACATGAGCGAAACGTTCGGCTCGGGCGTCGCCTGGATCGATTTCGACAACGACGGCTACCAGGACCTGTATTTCGTCAACGGTGCGCCCGGATCGTCGAACGTGCTCTACCGCAACAACGGCGACGGCACCTTCACCGACGTCACCGCCAGGGCGGGCCTCGCCATGGCCGACCCGCGCCACGGCCACAAGACCGGCGTGGCCGTCGGCGACTTCGACAACGACGGGTACGCCGACATCTACGTCGGCGCCTTCGGGCCCAATGCGCTCTTCCGCAACAACGGCGACGGCACCTTCACCGACGTCACCGCGCGGGCCGGCGTCGCCGGCGGGGCCGCCGAGTGGACGAGCAGCGTCGGCTTCTTCGACTTCGACCGCGACGGCCGCCTCGACATCTACGTGACGAACTACCTCGACGTCAGCTACGACGACAACCCGTACTGTGGCTTCAAGCGCGAAGGGTTCCGCACCTACTGCAGCCCGACGATCTTCGACGGCGTAGCCGACCGGCTCTTCCGCAACAACGGCGACGGCACCTTCACCGACGTCTCGGTGAAGGCCGGCATCGCCAATCCTGCGGGCAAAGGCCTTGGCGTCACCTTCTGCGATGTCGACGACGACGGACTGGTCGACATCTACGTGGCGAACGACCTGGTGCGGAACTTCCTGTATCGGAACAACGGCGACGGCACGTTCCGCGACATCGCGTACGCGGCCGGCGTCGGGTTCGGCGGCGACGGCAAGCCGCAGGCGGGCATGGGCACCGATTGCGGCGACGTCGACGGCGACGGCCGGCCCGACCTGTACGTCACGAACTTTTCCGAGGAGCTCAACGCGCTGTACGTCAACCGTGGTCGCGGTCTGTTCGAAGACGCCACGATCCGGCTCGGGCTGCGGTCGGGATACGGCCCGCTCGGGTTCGGCACGAAGCTCTTCGACATGGACAACGACGGCGACCTCGACATCCACGTCGTCAACGGCCACATCGTCGACAACATCGAGCTGTACGGCACGGGCGTCACGTACCGGATGAAGGACCTGCTGTACGAGAACGTCGGCGGCCGGTTCGTCGACGTCTCGGCCCGCAGCGGCGCCGCGCTGCTCGTCGATCGCGTCGGCCGCGGCCAGGCCGTCGCCGACTTCGACAACGACGGCCACCTCGACATCGTCATCTCGAACCTCGGCGGGCCGGCCGTGCTGCTCAAGGGCACGGGCGTGCAGGCCGGCAACTGGCTCTCGATCCGGGCGGCAGGACGGAAGAGCAATCCGCACGGCCTCGGCGCGCGCGTGACGGTCGAGACGCCCGCCGGACGTCAGGTGCGCGAGATCAACAACGTCGCCAGCTACCTGAGCGCGAACGACCTCCGGCTCCACGTCGGCCTCGGCACGGCACGGACCGCGACGCGCGTCGAGATCCGGTGGCCGAGCGGACAGGTCCAGACGCTGACGAACGTCGCGGCAAACCAGGTGCTCACGATCACCGAACCCTGACGCGCGGGCCGGGTCAGCTCCAGACGGCGCCGCGTTTCCCCGACCGGGACGGCTGATTTCAGGCCGCGAGCGCCCGGCTCGCGGCTCGCGGCGCGCGTACGGGGATATACTCGCGCTCACCGAACAGCAACCGGCCGGTCGGACGACCGGCATCGTCCAGGAGCGCGACCATGCACGCACGAACTGTCTTCGTCGCCGCGGCAGCCCTGATGCTCGGCGGCACCAGCGCGATCATCGGACAGCAGACATCGCAGCCGGCCTCACAGCAGGCCCCCGCCACGCCTGCGTCCGGACAGGCCCAGGCCGACGAGCGCACGCCGCCAACCTTCTTTCCGCCCAGCTACATCGGCTGGGAGATCGACCCGCCGCCGGTGACCGTGCCCGATGGCTTCACGCCCATCTTCAACGGGCGCAACCTCGATGGCTGGCACATCAGCCGGACGAATCACCACGGCCGCACACCCGACTTCTTCGTGATGCACGGCGTACTGATGGGCACGCAGAATCCGCTGGGCGGCGGCGGCATCCTGCTCACCAACCGCAGCTACCGCAACTTCGAGCTCTACGTCGAGGTGAAGCCCGACTGGGGGAACGACAGCGGCATCTTCCTCCGCAGCACCGAATCGGGCGCCGCCTATCAGGTCACGATGGACTTCCTGCCGAACGGCAGCATGGGCGCCGTGATTGGCGAAGGCGGCATGCAGCTGGCGGCACGTTCGGGAGGGGCCGGGCGCGCCGGTGCGGCGCGACAGGGTGGTGCAGGGCGCGGCGGCGCGCGGCAGGGCGGTGCGCCGGCCGGTCCGCCTCCCGGCTTCGGTGAGGGCAATCAGGCCAGCGCCGCGTGGGTGAAGGCCTGGAAGCGCGACGACTGGAACGCCATCCGCGTCCGGATGACCGGTGAAGTGCCTCACATCACGGTCTGGATCAACGACGTGCTGATCACCGACTTCCAGGACACGGCCAACAGCGCCATCGGCGGCATCACCGAAGGGCCGATCGCGCTGCAGGTGCACGGCGGATCGCGCTGGGTGCCCGGCGGCTTCTGGCGCTGGCGCAACATCGGCATCCGGGAGCTGCCCTGACGCCATGCCGCTGCGGATCCGAACGACGCTTGCCGTCCTCACCGCCGCGGCTGCCCTCGCGCTGCCGCTCCGCGGCCAGGGCCCCGACGCGCCGGTCGTCGCGCTCGAGGGCGAGGTCCGCGTCGCGCAGGGCCTGCTCTCGGGCGTCCCGGCCGAACGCAACGCGGCCATCACGGTCTTCCGTGGCGTGCCGTACGCGGCGCCGCCGGTGGGCGACCTCCGCTGGCGCGAGCCGCAGCCCGCACCGTCGTGGACGGGCACGCGCCAGGCACATGAATTCGCCCCCAACTGCGTGCAGGACATCGTCGATGTCCGGCCGCCGTGGACGTACGAGTTCATGGCACACGGCGAGGTCAGCGAAGACTGCCTGTACCTGAACATCTGGACGCCGGCGCGACTGCCAATCGAGCGACGCCCCGTGTTCGTCTACATCCACGGCGGCGCGAACACCGAGGGTTCCGGCTCGGTACCGGTGTACGACGGCGAAGGGCTTGCCTCGCGCGGTCTCGTCGTCGTCACCATCAACTACCGGCTCGGCGTGTTCGGCTTCTTTGCACATCCCGAGCTGACGGCCGAGTCGCCGCACGGCGCGTCGGGCAACTACGGACTGCTCGATCAGATCGCGGCCGTCCGGTGGGTCCGCGAGAACATCGCCGCGTTCGGCGGCGACCCCGATCGCATCACGATCGCGGGCCAGTCGGCCGGGGCGGCGGCCGTGCACAGCATCACGGCATCGCCGCTCGCGGCGGGCCTCTTCCATCGCGCGATCGCGCAGAGCGGTTCATCGCTCAACACGTTCGGTCCCGGTCGGCCGCTGGCCGAGCTCGAAGCCGAAGGCGCCCGTTTCGCGGCCGCCAAAGGGGCGCCATCACTCGCCGGACTGCGCGCCATGCCGGCCGACCAGCTCTTCGCTTCGGTCCCGTCCGGCAGCGGCGCTCCCTTCCGCTGGTCGCCCGTGGTCGACGGGTACGCGTTGCCGGCATCGGTTGGCGAGATCTTCCGAGCCGGCCGGCAGAACGACGTGCCGACGCTGACCGGGGCGAACCGGGACGAGTCGGGCGCCTCGCCGCAGCCGGACATCACGCGCGAACGCTTCGTGAGCCAGGCCCGCGAACGGTGGGGCGACCGCGCCGACGACTTCCTCGCGCTCTACCCGGCCGCCGACGACGAGCAGGCGAAGGAGGCGGCGAATACGAGCGCGCGCGACCTCGCACGGACCAGCATGTACCTGTGGGCGCTCGAACGCGCCGCCACGGCACGGACACCGGTCTACACGTACTACTGGACGCACCCGCTGCCCGGTCCTGAAATCGACCGCTACGGTGCGTTCCACACGTCGGAAGTGCCGTACCTGCTCAACTCGCTCTTCCGATCGCCGAGGCCGTTCACCGCGCTCGACTACCGCATCGCCGACCTCTTCTCGACCTACATCGTGAACTTCGCCGAAACCGGCGACCCGAATGGCGTCGGGCTCCCGGAGTGGCGGCCTGTCTCCACCGATCGACGTGAGACGTTCGAGATCGGCGGGCGCGCCGGTGCGATGCCGCTGACGAGCCGGCCCGAAGCGTTCGACCTGCTGCGCGAGCTGCTGCTGCGGCAGGCGGGACGCCGGTAGCAGACAGAAAAAGGGCCTCCAGCAGTGTGCTGGAGGCCCTTCGAAGTGCGGAGGACCGCCTCCCTATCGCTCCGGTGCAATCTTCGGCTGATCGCGCACTTCCCGAATCTGAATCGCTTCCTGCCGGCTACGGCCGCGACTGCGGCGCCAGTCGATCCTGATCGGCACCCGACTCGGCGCCGGGCTGCGCCTGCGACGGCTGCCGGCCCGCTTCGGCGCACGTATCCGACACGCGCATCACCTCGGTCGCGATGAACACCGGTTCGCCGCCGCCGGCGGTCGTCCGCCCCGCTGCCGCTTCTGCGCCCTGCTGTACCCGCGCCGTGGCGGCGGCCATGCCGTCTTCGCTCAGCGAGCCGCGCAGCTGGACCTGCTGATTGGCGTGCTCGGCCAGATCGACATCCTCGCCAGCGACGATGCGGTACTCGCCAGGAATGAGATCCGGCGGATCCGACGGTCGCGACGAGACCGAATCCCCCTGGCCCACCGGCACACCGGCGCCCTGCGCCGACGCCATCCGGCCCTGTCCGGTCGCCGTCGTCACGTGCGTCAGCTTGAAGGTTGCCGGTTCTCCGGAGCCGGCCGGGGCCTGCTCGAGACAGCCGATCACCGTGAACTCGCCGCCGCGATCCGTCGGATCGGGCTCACCCGGACGCCGATCCGTGCCTGGAACGTTCTGCGCGGCGGCCATTGCGCCAAGGGCGACGGCGGCCGCGGTAAGGGTCGATGTCATCAGTCGTTTCATCATGACGTGCTCCGTTCTGATCTCTCTGGGTTAATGAACTCTACCTGTATCACTGCACGACAGTTGCCGGCCTACAGGCCGGCATCCGGCGTCTGAATCGCCGTCTCATCGGCCGGTGCCGGATCGACGTCGACCGCGACACCGCCGTCCGACATGTCGTCCGGGCTGCCGGTCACCGCGGCGCCGCCGATGACGCCGCAGGCGATCGGCGTCCCCGAATCGCCCGACGGCTGCGTCTCGTAGTCGTCCTCGCGTGAATGGACGATGACGGCGCGCCCTTCGACGCGGCGGTCGGAAGGCCCGTCGAGCACCGCGTCCTCGAGCAGCACGTCGACCTCGGCCTCGCCATCAACGTCGGTATCGAGGTTCTCCATGTCGCCGAAGTGACTGGCGTCGTCGTCGGGATCGCCGTGCGGCTGGTTCGTCGGATTGAAGTGCCCGCCCGCGCTGCTCGCGTCGGGTGCACTGCAGTCACCGAATTCATGCACGTGGAACCCGAGATCACTGTTCGGCGGCAGTCCCATCAGCCGGCCGGTGAGCCTCACGCCATCGTCCACCTGTTCGGCGACGAGCACACCCGTCACGGCATTCCCCGCCGTGGGCATCATCCGGACCTGCGCGGTCCGCATCACAGCGTCGTTCCCCGGCAGGGCCGCGTCGGGCGACGTGCGGTAATCCATTTCGTCGTCGGCAAAGCCCGTCCCCTCATCGGTGCGTCCACACGCGACGACCGCCACCACGGCTGCACCAACCAGCACGTGTCGAAACATGAGTCTCCTCCTGGCTTCGGGGAACGGACTCCCTTTGTGCAACCCGTGTGCCGCACCCGTCCGGACCCCGACAGAGGCCCGGAAACGGCCGGATGGAAGGGATGTGCTCATAAGCGGCATCCGGTTACGAGCGTCGGGTGCGCCTGTGACGACGACCGGCCGGTGAACGGAAGGCCGATTCCTGACAACCGTGACATCATGCGGATATGTCCGTACAGGTGTGGCGCGGTGTCGGCGTGGCTGCCGTTCTGCTCGGCCTGTCTGCCGGCAGCAGCTGCGGGCGGTCGACGGATGCGGCGGCGCCGGGCTCGCCGCAGCAGGGCGACATCGTGCTGCCAGCCCCGCCGGTACCCGTGAGCGCGCTCGACTTCGGACCGGTCATCTCGCGCGCCGCCACGCTGCCTCGCCTGTACTCGCTGCTCGTCTCTGTCGACGGTCAGCTGATCGCCGAGGCCTACTTCAATGGCGCCTCCGCCTCGCGCGCGACCAACATCAAGTCGGCATCGAAGAGCATCATCTCGACGCTCGTCGGCGTCGCCATCGAACAGGGCTACATCGCGGGCGTGCACGAGCCCATCGGGCCGTACTTTCCCGAGTACCTGCGCGACGATCCGGCGCGATCGGCCATCACGATCGAAGATCTGGTCACCATGCGTGCCGGCCTCGAATCGACCAGCAGCCGGAACTACGGTCGATGGGTGCAGAGCGGGAACTGGGTACGCTACATCCTCGAGCGCCCGTTCGTCGACGAGCCGGGCGGCCGGATGATCTACAGCACCGGATCCACGCACCTGCTCTCGGCCATCCTCACGCGCGCCACCGGCATGAGCACACTCGCCTTCGCACGCCGCGCGCTCGGCGAGCCGCTCGGGATCCGCTTCGAGGCCTGGACACGGGATCCCCAGGGCATCTACCTCGGCGGCAACGAGATGGCGATGCGACCACGCGATCTGCTCCGCATCGGCGAGCTCTATCTCGAGGAAGGACGCCACGACGGACGGCAGATCGTCCCGCGCGAGTGGGTTCGCGCATCGCTCGAGCCGCGGACGACGTCCCGCTTCGGCGATCGCGAGTACGGCTACGGCTGGTGGATCCGCCGGCTCGACGGCTATGACACGTTCTACGCGTGGGGCTACGGCGGGCAGTTCGCCTTCATCGTCCCCGCGCTGCGCACCGTGGTGGTCGCGACGTCGGACTCGACGCCGAACAGCGAGCGCCGCGATCACCTGCGCGCGGTCTACGCGCTCGTGGGCGACGGAATCCTGCCGGAAGCCGCACGCGCGTTTCCTTCGCAGCCGAAAGTGTCAGCCGACGCACAGGACTGAAAGCGCCGCCGCCTGTCGAACGCACACGAGCGTCACGCGCCGGCACGAATCGCCCACGATTTCCGCGCTCTGCGCACCGTCCGCGGATAGGATACGGACGCTGCGGCATGGCATCGGCCTTGCCTCACGACGCAGCACAATGAACCAGCCCATCCTGCCCGGGAGAGACCACCGCACGATGCCGCACTCCGCTTCCGTGACCTGGACGTTCGATCGCTCTGCCGTGCTCGAGCAGCTCGACAACGACGACGAGCTGCTGGCCGATGTGGTGGCACAGTTTCTCGACGATGCACCGGCGGCGCTCGACGCGATCCATGCGGCGGTACAGGCGGGTGACGGCGAAGCGCTGGCGGAAGCGGCGCACGCTCTGAAGGGAGCGGCAGGTTACCTGGGAGCCGACGTACTCTGCCGCGCAGCGGCGCGGCTCGAGACGCTGGGTCGGGCGGGACGCACGGACGAGGCCGTCGACGCCCATCGCGAATTCACCCGCATCGCCCGACACGTCATTGAACAGATCCGCCTCGCCACGGCGCGCTGCGCCTGACGCGGCTGCGCACGCGCCCCTCTTCTAGTCCACGGCAAAGCGGACCGCGCGTCCGACGATCTCTCCGTCGTCGGTGCCTGCCTCGAGCCTCAGCAGGTACTCGCCAGGCGGAAGTACCGCAACCGGCAGGGCCAGCCGCAGCTCGGTCGCTCGTCCCTCGGCAAAGGCCTCGGGTTGAAGCACAAGCGCCTCGTCGCGAACGACGACGTCGCGGGAATCGACGATCCGCACACGCACACCGACCGGCACCAGCGGCGCGTCGAGCGCCGTGCCCTGATACACGCGCACGAACGCCGCCGCGCCTTCGGCCCGGCGGAAGTGCCGCTGCGGCGTCGGCCGGATTGGCACGACGTCGGCGAGAAAATCCGGTGGCGCCGACCGGACGGTGGGACCGGCCGAAAGCGCCACGTGCGAAAGCGACAGTTTCGCGCCGGCAAACGGCGGGATCGTGACGTGAGTGAACACGCTCGCCTGCCGGTCGCCACCGGCCGTCGCCGCGACGCGCAGCTCGTAGTCGTTTGGCGGCAGGTCGAGGCGCGACAGCACGTCGACGCGCGACGGGCGCTCGAGGCCGGCCGCGGGCCACTCGACCTCGAGCGTCTGGCGCGCCGACGCGACGGGCCTGCCCGTCGGGTCGTACGCCGACGCCACGACTTCGAGCGGCTCGACCACCGGCTCGTCGCCCGCTGGCGGGGCGAGGCCGTGCACGCCCGCGGCAATCGCCAGGTGCGCTACCCGGCTGCCGTCCGCCGCGGCGAAGGCCGCCACGCTCAGGTCCATGGGCCGCTCCGCGCTCGGCAGCAGGCCGTCCACCAGCGCACGAGCCGCGCCGTCGTCCGCAGGACCGCCGCCCACGACGAACCGGCGCCGTGCCTGCACGGTGACGCCGCGGCGGTTGACGCGCACCTCGATCGACCGCACCCGTCCCGGCTCATCGTCGTCGTCAGGCTCGAAGCCGAGCAGGTAGTACGACTGGCTCTCGCGGATGATCTCCGGCACGCGCGCCTGCGGCGCGTTGGTGTTCATCACGACGCGGCCACCGGTCCGGTCCGGCAGCACGTGCAGCTCGCCGGTCTGCTGCAGTTCGGTCCCGACGGCCTGAACCTGGCGGGCGGCCGCGCCGCGGGGGCCCGGCCCGCCGCGCGCGGTCGAGGCGGCCTGGCTCACCGGTCCGACAACCCGCAGGCCGCCCGGATCGATGGCGTGCACCGTCACGCCCGAGCGATCGATCGCTTCGAACATCTTCTTCCGCGCATCCTCGAGCTTCTGTCCGCAGCCGAGCTCGACCTGCTGCAGCATCGGCCCGGCCTGGAACGTGAAGCTCGTCCCGATGAAAACGATCGACTTGCGGCGGCGCGGCAGGTCCTCGAGCGCCTCGGCCACGCGCGTGATCGTGTGGGGCTGACACAGCCCGCACAGGCAGCGGGGATCCGTCAGGTTCGTGAACAGCCCCGGCTCGTGCACGCCGTCGTCGATCTCGGCGGCTTCCATGGACACGCCGGAGCTCCAGTCCCGCTGCGTGATCGCCCGGCGGAGGCGGGTGCGGTCGGCGGTGAAGTTCTGCGGCACCCCTCCCGACGTCGAGACGAGCGCGGCCATGTCGCCGGGGCCCAGTTCGTCGACGATGGCGAGCGCCGCGTCGCGGGCGACGAGCGTCGGCTGCCCGACCGGAATCGATCGATCCATGAGGATGACGACGAGCCGGCCTTCTTCGCCCGCCAGGCGGTTGTCGGCCACGTCCGCGGGCACCTCGTGCATCCACGACGCCCCGGCAGCCGTCCGCTCGGCGAGGTCGACGGCCGCGAACGTCTGGATCGCGCGCGGCTCGCCGTCGATCAGGACCGTAAAGTCGTCGGCGGTCAGCCCCCGGACCGGCTGCCGCTGCCGGTCGAGCACGGTCACGTCGACCTGCACGAGGTCGGCGGCGGCGCGAAATACCGGGGGAGCGTCCTGCCCGGCCCGCAGGACGACGCCGGCCGCCAGCAGGACCGCAGCACCAGTTACCGCGCGACGAAGAACAGCCATCAGGAAAGGAGTCCAGAGATTGTAGCGCCTCTCCCTATTAGAATCCCGCCATGCTCCCGAGACGACTCCTTGCCACCGCATCGCTCTGCCTGTTCACCGCCGCCGCGGCCCTGTCCGCCGCAGCGTCCCAGGCGCCGGCAGTCCCGTCCGCACCGGCGGTACCATCGGCGTCCGACCGCCGCGCGCGCCTCGATCGGTTCCTCGAGAGCTACGTCGAGGAAGAGAAGGTCGCGGGTCTCGTGGCCGTCGTACTCCAGGACGGCCAGGTCGTGTACGAGAAGGCCGTCGGCTGGCGGGATCGCGAGGCGCGCGATCCGATGCGGGTCGACACCATCTTCCGCATCGCCTCGCAGACGAAGGCCATCACGAGCGCGGCCATCCTGATGCTCGTCGAGGAAGGGCGCGTCCGGCTCGCCGAGCCGGTGAGCCGCTTCATTCCCGAGTTCGCCAAGACGACCGTCGCCGAGCGTACCGACGACGGAGTGCGAATCGTGCCGGCGCGCCGACAGATCCAGATTCGCGATCTGCTGACGCACACGTCGGGCATCTCCTACGGCATGGAACCGCACATCGCCGGGCAGTACCGCGAGAAGGGCCTCGGCCCTGCGGCGGGTCCCGGCTGGTATTTCGCCGACAAGACCGAGCCGATCTGCACGTCGATCGAAAAGCTTGCGTCGCTCCCCTTCGTCGCCCATCCCGGCGAGGCGTACGTCTACGGCTACAGCACCGACGTCCTCGGCTGCGTCGTCGAACGCGCGTCGGGCATGTCGCTCGACGACTTCTTCCGGACACGCCTGCTCGAGCCGCTCGGCATGGCCGACACGCACTTCTTCCTGCCGCCCGACAAGCGTGACAGGCTCGCGGTTGTTTACGCGAGCACTCCCGACGGCCGTTCCGTGCGTGCCGACGACGGTCCGGCCGGCCAGGGTGCATATGTCGACGGCCCACGTACGAGCTACTCCGGCGGAGCGGGCCTCCTGTCGACCGCGCACGACTACGCGCGGTTCCTCGAGATGGTCCGGCGCGGGGGTGTCCACGAAGGCAAGCGGCTGCTCGGCACCCGTGCCGTCGGGCTGATGACGACGAACCAGATTGGCGATTTGCGGCAATCCGGCGGGCTCGGCTACGGCTACGGTTTCGAGACTACCGACCGCTTCGGCGCAAGCGAACTGGATCCGGTCGGCGCCTTCGGCTGGGGCGGCGCCTACGGTTCGATCTACCGGGTCGATCCCGAATCGCGGCTCGTGATGGTGCTGATGTTCCAGCTCATTCCGAACAGCACCGACCTGCGCCAGAAGTTCGCGACGATGGTCTACCAGGCGTTCGTCGACTGACCCGGCTGCACCGGGAGCCGACAGGCCGACTGCACCGCGGCCCCGACTACACCGTTTCCAGGTAGCGGTGGATGGTGTAGATCGCGGCCGAACCTTCGCCCACGGCCGCGGCGACGCGTCGGTTGGCCCCGGCGCGCACGTCACCCGCGGCGAAGACGCCCGGGACGTTCGTCTCGAACAGGAACGGATCACGATCGAGCGGCCAGCCCTGCGGCCGCCGCCCGTGCTGGCCGGCGTCGGGACCGGTGAGGATGAACCCCTTCTCGTCGCGCTCGACGACGCCGGCGACCATCTCGCTCCGCGGCGCGGCGCCGATGAAGATGAACATCGCCGCCACGTCGAGGTCCCGCTCGGCGCCCGACGCGTCGCAGAGCGTCACGCGCTCCAGGTGCTCGCGTCCGTGCGCCGCAACGACCCGGTATCCGGCCAGCACCTCGATGTTCGGTGTCGCTTCGATCTGCACCGCCAGGTAGTGCGACATGGCCGGCCGCAGGCCGGCGGCGCGCACGATCATGCTCACCTGCTTCGCGTATCGTGCGAAGAACAGCGCTCCCTGCCCCGCCGAGTTCGCGCCGCCGACGACGCACACGTGTGCGTCGCGGTAGAGCGCGGCTTCACTCAGCGCCGCCCCGTAGTAAACGCCCGCGCCGAGCAGGGGCTCGACGCCGGGCACATCGAGCGTCCGCACCGACATGCCCGTCGCCAGCAGCACGGCCCTGGCCGAAATCTCGCTCCCGTCGGCGAGCCGCACGATGCGGTACGGATCGTCACGTCGAAGACCGACCATCTCCTGTGCGGTCAGGATCTCGACGCCGAACCGCCGCGCCTGCGCCGTTGCGCGCTGGGCCAGGTCGGCCCCGGTGATGCCGGCCGGGAAGCCGAGATAGTTCTCGATACGCGAGCTGGTGCCCGCCTGTCCGCCCGGCGCGTTCTGCTCGATGAGCAGTGTGTGCAGGCCTTCCGACGCTCCATACACCGCGTTGGCCAGGCCCGCCGGTCCCGCACCGACCACGATCAGGTCGTAGAACGGCAACGCGGCATGCGTCCGCAGCCCCACCCGCTCGGCCAGCGCGGCCGTCGTCGGATTGAGCAGGTGACGGCCGTCGGGGAACAGCACGAGCGGCAGGCTTGCCAGGCCGGGCGACAGGCGACGGGCAAGCTCGGCCATGGCCGGGTCGCGCTCGATGTCGACCCACTCGTACGGCACGTTGTTGCGCGCGAGAAAGTCCTTCACTTCATATGACTGCCGCGACCAGCGGACGCCGACGACGCGGATGCCGTCGAACGGGATGCGCACGTGCTCCCGCCAGGATGCCAGCAGATCGTCGAGCACCGGATAGAGCCTGACGTCGGGCGGCGTCCACGGCTTGATCAGGTAGTGATCGAGGCCGACAACGTTGATGCTCGCAATCGCGGCCTCGATGTCGGCGTACGCGGTGAGGAGCACCCGCTTCGCATCCGGATAGAACTGGCGCGCCTCGGTGAGCAGCTCCGTCCCGCTCATGCCGGGCATCCGCTGATCGACGAGCAGGAGCGCCACCGGTGCATTGCGCTGCTTGAGCTGGCGGAGGGTCTCGAACGCGGCGAGCCCTGAGCTTGCGGCAATCACACGGTAGTCGGCGCGGTACTGCTGCCGCAGATCGCGCTCGATGGCGGCCAGCACTTCCGCGTCGTCGTCGACGGCAAGGATGACGGGCTTCACGACGGACCTCCCTCGGTCGGCTCCTGCCAGCGGTGCGGACCGAGCGGCAGCAGGACGCGGAACTCGGTCCGGCCCGGGACGCTGTCGACCTCGATGAACCCGTCGTGTCGCGAGACGATCCGCCTCGCGAGATCGAGGCCGAGCCCGGTCCCGACGCCAATCGGCTTGGTGGTGAAGAACGGCTCGAACAGGCGCGGCTGTACGTCGGCCGGGATGCCCGGGCCGTCGTCGACGACGCGGACGACGAGGAACGCGCCCTCGACCTTCGCGGTCACCTCGACGTGACCGGACTCAGGCGCTGCGTCGAGTGCGTTGTCGAGCAGATTCGCCCACACCTGGTTGAGCTCGCCGCCGAAGCCCTCGATCGGCAGCAGGTCGGGGTCGGCCGCGAGCGAGACCGCAATCGTGCGGCTGCGCGCCTTCGACCGGAGCACGGTGAGCGTGTCGTTGAGTCCCTGGGCCACGTCGACCGACTTCGGTCCGGCGGCCTGGTCCATGTAGGTGAAGCCGCGGATGGCGGCCACGAGGTGATGGATGCGCGAGGCGGCCGTCTCGATTTCGTCGGCGAGGCGGCGCGTGGCGCAGATGGCGGCGACCCATCGGAGGGCGGGGCCGAGGATCGCGGGATCGATGGAGCGAGCGAGTCGATCGAAGGCCTGCTCCTCGACGGTCGAGTCGGCGAGCGGCTCGGCCAGGCGTGCGTCGATGCCGTGGCGCTCGAGCCAGTCGACCAGCATCTCTTCCCGGTCGGCGCGCTCGAGCGGCGTGAGGTTGTCGCGCGGTGCCGGCGTGCCGCACGCGCGTCGCACCTGGACGATTGCCTCGACGTCGCCCGGGGAGAGCCCGGCAGCGCCCAGAGCCTCGGAGGCGCGCTCGACGTCGGTCAGGCAGGCGTCGAGCATCGCCGCGCTGCGGGCGACGGCCGAGGCCGGGTTGTTCAGCTCGTGCGCGAGGCCGGCCGCCAGCCGGCCGAGCGAGAGGATCTTCTCGACCTGCAGGTCGCTCGACATGAAGATGCGCGCGCGATCGAGCATCACGTGCACGAGCAGGCCCGTGAGATCGAAGCATTCGCGGACGAGGTCGCGGAAGCAGGAGGACGGGACGAAGAGCGCCTCGAGGTCCTCGTCGGCCACGGCCGTGCCCGGAGCGGCCCGCATGCGCGAAAACGGCAGCAGGCCGGCCACGTCGCCGGCGCGCCACTCCATGACCTTCCGCGGGCCGGTGCCGCGGTCGACGCGGATCGACATGCGGCCGCTGAAGATTACCGACAGATCGGTGATGGGCTGTCCTTCGACCACGACGGGCTGTCCGGCGGGATAGCGGCGCACCGTGCCGTGTGCCGCGAGCCAGGCCAGCTGCGGACGTGGCGCCGAGCCGAGCGTCCGGTGA
>QGVF01000169.1 GCA_003242705.1 Acidobacteriota bacterium | reverse complement strand
TGATGGCGACCGATCGATCGCACGCGCTGCGTCAGGCCATTCTCGCGTGCCGGAAGGGCGGCGTCGTGTCGATCCCCGGGGTCTATGCCGGGCTGCTCGACAAGTTCCCGCTCGGCACCGCGTTCGCGAAGGCCCTGACGCTCAGGATGGGGCAGACGCACGTGCACCGGTATCTGCCGAAACTGCTCGATCACATCGAGCGCGGCGATATCAATCCGTCGTTCGTGATCACGCACCGCGCGAGCCTGGACGAGGCGCCGGACATGTACCGGCTCTTCCGCGACAAGCAGGACGAGTGCGTGAAGGTGGTGCTCGAGCCGGGTCGGCGCGCGGCACATTGACAGACCGGGCGACAGCAGCGCGCAGGCGGGACGACGGGCCGGGCCGTCGTCGGCCGGCACGGGCGGCCACGACCCGTCGCGTCCGGTGTACCCTTGGCCGGATGGCGCGGATCGAGGATTACGCACTGATTGGCGACTGTGAAGGCGCGGCGCTCGTGAGCCGCGAGGGTTCGATCGACTGGCTCTGCCTGCCCCGGTTCGACTCGGCCGCCTGCTGCGCGGCACTGCTCGGCACGCCGGAAAACGGCCGCTGGCTCCTTACGCCGACGGATCCTGTCGTGCGTACGACGCGGAACTACCGGGGCGACACGCTGGTGCTCGAAACGCACCACGAGACCACCACCGGTGCGGTGACCGTCATCGACTTCATGCCCGTCGGCAGCCTGCCGGCGCGCAACGATCTCGTTCGCATCGTCGTGGGACGCCGCGGACGCGTCGCGATGCGGACCGATCTCGTGCTGCGCTTCGACTACGGCTGGACCGTGCCCTGGGTCCGGCGTGAGAACCACGGGTACGTGGCCATAGCCGGACCCGACACACTGCACATCACCGCCGACGTGCCGCTGCGCGGCGAGAACATGCACACAGTCGGTGAGTTCACGATCTGCGAAGGCGAGACGCGGGCGCTCGCCATCACGTGGCATCGTTCCCACGACGTGCAGGCGACGTCGATCAATCCCGTCCAGGCGCTCGATGCGACCGAACGCTGGTGGACGCGGTGGGCGGCGCAGTGCACCTACGACGGTCCATGGCGCCCGGCGGTCATGCGCTCGCTGATCACGCTCAAGGCGCTCACGTACGCGCCGACCGGCGGCATCGTGGCGGCGCCCACGACGTCGCTGCCCGAGGCGCTCGGGGGCGTCCGCAACTGGGACTACCGGTACTGCTGGCTGCGCGACGCGACCTACACGCTCTACGCGCTGATGTCGAACGGCTTCTTCGACGAGGCGCGTGCCTGGCGCGAATGGCTGCTGCGTGCCGTGGCCGGACGTCCGTCGCAGGTGCAGATCATGTACGGCATCGCGGGGGAGCGCCGGCTGCCCGAGCTCGAGCTGCCGTGGCTGGCCGGCTACGAGGGATCGGCGCCGGTCCGCATCGGCAACGCGGCGTCCGATCAGTTCCAGCTCGACATCTTCGGCGAGATTGCCGACGCGCTGCACCATGCCCGCCGGTTCGGCCTCGACTTCGTCGAGAGCGGCTGGAAGTTCGAGCAGGCGCTGCTCGAATACCTCGAGACCGTGTGGCACGAGCCCGACGAAGGCATCTGGGAGGTGCGCGGCGGCCGGCGGCACTTCACGCACTCGAAGGTGATGGCCTGGGTCGCCTTCGACCGGGCCGCCCGCGACATCGAGCACCTCGGTCTGGACGGGCCCGGCGATCGCTGGCGGGCGATGGCCGACCGCATCCACGCCGAGATCTGCCGCGAAGGGTTCAACGCCGAGCGCGGCTCGTTCGCGCAGTACTACGGCGGCCGGACCGTCGACGCGAGCCTGCTCCTGCTGCCGCTCGTCGGCTTCCTCCCGATCGACGATCCACGCATCGAGGGGACCGTCGCGGCCATCGAACGCGATCTGCTGCACGACGGCCTCGTCTACCGCTACCGGCACGAAGACGACGTCGACGGGCTGCCACCGGGCGAGGGGGCGTTCATCCTCTGTTCGTTCTGGCTCGCCGACGTCTACGGCCTGCAGGGACGCCGACGCGAGGCACAGAAGCTCTTCGAGCGGCTGCTCTCGTTGCGCAACGACGTCGGACTGCTCGCCGAGCAGTACGACCCGCACCTGCAGCGACAGCTCGGGAATTTTCCGCAGGCGTTTTCGCACATCGGCCTCGTGAACACGGCGCGGAACCTGTCGGCGCCCGGCGGTCCGGCCGAGGATCGCCAGCGCGGCTGATGGGACTCCAACCGGCGGCTTGCCCGGTGGTAGGATGCAGCGCATGACGGAGCGGGACACACTGCGTGATCGGGGACGGGCGCTGGAAGAGGAATACTTCCGTCGCCGGGATCAGGAGCTGATCGAGCGGCTGCGCGCAAAGGCGGAGGCCGAACGGACGCAGCAGGCACTCGGCGAGTCGACCGGCCTCACCGACCCCGAGATCCTGAAGCAGCTGCAGGAGCTCGGCTTTACCCCCGACACGATTGCGCTGCTGCCGATCATGCCGATCCTCCAGGTCGCGTGGGCCGAGGGCGGCATCACGCCCCGCGAGCGCGACCTCATCGAGAAGTTCGCGACGGCGCGCGGCATCGAGCCCGGTTCGCCCGCCGATGCCCAGCTGATGGACTGGCTGGCCAACCGTCCCGACGACCGCGTCTTCGAGGGTGCCGGCCGCCTCATCCGCGCGATGCTCGATGCCGGCTCGCCCGTCGTGCAGGACCTGTCGGCCGAGCAGCTCGTCGAGTACTGCGAGAAGGTCGCGTCCGCGTCGGGCGGCATCCTGGGGCTCGGCCGGATCTCGCTCGACGAACGGACGCTGCTCACGTCGATTGCCTCGGATCTCGAGGCGCGGCGTCGCTGAACGTTTTCCAGACCCGGCGGCCGCGGGCCGCAGGCCGACCCCGGTCGGCAGCCGGAGCGAGGGCACGCGTGAAGGTGCTGGTGGTCGAAGATCACGACGACGCGCGGGACATGCTCGTGACGCTGCTCGGGCTGCACGGCCTCGAGGTGCGCGGCGTCGCGACCGGCAGCCAGGCCCTCGACGCGATCCGCGACTGGACACCCGACGCCGCGGTCGTCGACTTCGTGCTGCCTGACATGGACGGCCGCGAGCTCGCACGTCGCGTGCGCGAAGAGCCCGGGCGGCGCGACATGTTCCTCGTGGCCCTCACCGGCCACTCCGGCGAGCAGGTGGCCGCCGAAGCCGGCGGAGCCGGTTTCGATCAGTTCTTCGTCAAGCCCGTCGATCCCGACACGATCATCGAGGTGCTGAAACAGCGGAATCCGGGCGGCTAGCGGCCCCCGGCGCGTGCGCGGCCGCGATCACCTGCACCAGGTGAACCAGCGTTTCCGTCGTCTTTTCGAGCCCCCGGCGCGAGTTGAACTCGGTGGTGCTGTGGAAGTTGTGCCCGCCCGTGAAGATGTTCGGGCAGGGCAGGCCGCGGAAGGTCAGTCGGGCGCCGTCGGTGCCGCCGCGGATCGGCGCCGTGCGCGCCTCGAGTCCTGCCCGGCGCGCCGCGTTGAGGGCCCACGCCACGATCCGCGGGTGGGCGTCGAGCACCTCGCGCATGTTGCGGTACTGCTCCTGGACATCGATCGCGACCGTCGTGCCGGGAACCGCGGCGGCAGCCGCCTGCGCGCACTCGCGCAGGGCGCGTTCCTTCAGGTCGAGGCCGTCGACGGTGAAGTCGCGCAGCAGCAGTGAGACCGTCGCCCGCTCCGCGTCGAAGCTGCCCGCATGCGGATGGACGAAGCCCTCGCGCCCGTCGGTGTGCTCGGCCCGCAGTCCCGGCGGCAGCAGCGTCAGGAAGTGCGCCATCGCGTAGGCGGGGTTGACGAGCGCGCCCCTGGCTTTTCCCGGATGCGCACTGACGCCGGTAAAGGTGACCGTGGCACCGCGGGCGTGCCACGTCTCGTCGTTGATCTCACCGAGCGTTTCGCCGTCGACCGTGTAGGCGAACGATGCACCGAATGCGTCGATGTCGAAGCAGTCGATGCCGCCGCCGACCTCCTCGTCGGCCGTGAAGGCGACGGCGATCGGACCGTGCGGGATGGCCGGATCGGCCTGCAGCCGGGCGACCAGTTCCATGATGGCGGCAATCCCCGCCTTGTCGTCCGATCCGAGCAGCGTCGTGCCGTCGCTCGTGATGATGTCGTCGCCGATCATCGTCTCGAGGATGGGAGTACGGGCCGGCGAGAGCACCTGCGTCGGGTCGCCCGGCAGCACGATGTCGCCCCCCTGGTAGTTGCGATGGACGACGGGGCGGACGTTCGCGCCGGAGACGGCGGGTGACGTGTCGAGGTGCGCGATCAGACCGACGCACGGGACGTCGTAGTCCACGTTCGCCGGCAGGAGCGCCTGCAGCATGCAGTGCTCACTCAGCCGGATGTTCGTGGCACCGAGCGTCCGGAGCTCGTCGGCGAGCAGGCGCGCCAGGTCCCACTGACCCTCCGTGCTGGGGACGCGGTCGACGCCTTCACGGGAGGTGGTGTCGATCTGGACGTAGCGCAGGAAACGGTCGACGACGGACATCCCTCGATCGTAGCGCGGAGGCGGCAGTCGTGAGGACGTGGCCGCGCGCGTCGGGAGGGCGCGCGCGCCGGGCGCGTCCGTCGTCCAGCTGCGCGCCGCCCCGGCCGCGGCGGCCGGGGCGGCCGTGGGGCAGCAACCGAGCTGGCCGCGGAAGGCCGCCACAGGGGGGCGAAGATCCCGTCGGCCGGGGACCCCAAAAGCAGGGGCGCGCGAG
>QGVF01000053.1 GCA_003242705.1 Acidobacteriota bacterium | reverse complement strand
CTCGGTGCTCTTCGCGCTCGGTGTGGCGGGGGGTGTGGTGGTCTCGGACCGGGCCGGCCGCGGATCGGCGCCCGAGGCCGCAACCATGGCGGACGCGGGTGCCGGGGGGAGTGTCGGAGGCACCGTCGCGCAGCCGGTCGCGATGGTCACGGCCGAGGATCTCGCCCGACTGGAGGCCGCAATCGTCGAGCGGCTGCGGGCCGAGATGGACGAAAAAGTCCGCGCCGTCGCCAGCCGGATCGAGGCGGCGCCGCCTGTCCAGCGGGTCAGCCAGCCGGCAGCGGGACCGGACCTCGACCTGGCCCGGCGGGTGGCCATCCTCGAAAGCTGGATGGACGATCAGATCAGTCTGAACGCAATCTTCAACGGGAACTTCGGCCGGCTCAACAGCCGGACGGCCTCACTGTCGCAGGAGCTCGAGCTGTCGCGCCTGCAAATGGTCGGACTGGAGTCTGCAGCGCAATGAGGACGACCCACGTGACGCTTGCCCGGGGGGCAGCCGCGCTTGGCGCCGTGCTGGCGCTGGCGGCCGGCCAGGTGCGCCTGGCGGCACAGACGGCTGCACCGACGCCCGAAATCGACAATGTCGCCCGCTCGCAGGCGTTCGTCTTCGAGCGGGCCTTGCGCGGCGCGGTCGAAGCCGGAGGCCAGCGGCTGGCCAAGCGCGCGCTGGTGCTGGTGCCCGAGCTCACGCTGTCGACCGAAGAAGCCACCGTTCGCAGCGTGAGGCTCACCGGCTACGGCTTCTTCTTCGACGTGCAGGTGCCCGACATCCAGAGCACGGTCCTGCTGCTCGACATGATGACGGCCCGACAGCAGCGGATGTCGCCGGTCCAGCCCGTCGCCGAGACCAGCGCCAGTGCCGCAGCCGGTCCCGTCTTCGATCCGAGCCGCGAATACTCGAGCTACGTGCGCGAGGCGCTCATCGACACGATCCTCGACACGTCGGGGGTGCTCACGCTCGGCCCCAACGAGCACCTCACGGTGGCCGTGAGCGGCATCGACCGTCCCCAGCCGAATCCGCTGTACCGGTCGAATCCGGCCAAGCTCGTGCTCACCATCAAGGGCGCCGATCTCGCCGAGTTCCGGCAGGGGCGCATCAGCCGTGAGGAGGCACGCGAGCGGATCCTGGAGGAGCGGTTCTAGTCTAGAATTGCGGCAACCATGAAACGACGACTGCTGGGCGTTCTGCTGCTCGTTCTCTCGCTGTCGGGTCTCAGCTGTTCGCGGGTGGATCTCGCCCAGGCGCTCAGCATCACGGATGTCTTCACCGGCTGGCATTTCTACGGTGTCGTCGACGGCGGCCTCAACAAGATGGTGCCCAGCTTCACGTTCCGGCTCACCAACGTCGGCGATCGGGAGATCGATCGCGTGCAGCTGCTCGTCAGTTTCTGGCAGGACGGGGCCGACGGTGAGATCGACTCGAAGACCATCAACGGCATCGGCGCCGACGGGCTTGCACCGTCGGCATCGACCGAACCGATCCTGGTCCGGTCCGACTTCGGCTATACGCTCGAACAGCCGAAGGAAGAGCTCTTTCAGCACAGCTCGTTCCGCGACTTCACGGTTCGCGTCTTCGCCCGCAGCAGCGGCCGGCTGATCCCCCTCGGCGAGTTCCCGATCGAGCGCCGGATCATCCCGTCTCCTGCCACGTCCGCGCCCGCTCAGCCGTGAGCGTAGCGGCGCCGCAGCAGCCGGCTGTCCAGGCGCCGGCGCTCGTCAGACGACTCGGGCCGTTCGACGCGGCGGCAATCGTCATCTCGAACGTCATCGGCGGGGGCATCTTCTTCGTGCCCGTCATCGTGGCCGGCCTGACGACGTCGGGCTGGGCGATGCTCGGCGTCTGGCTGCTTGGCGGCCTGCTCGCCTTTGCGGGGGCGATGGCCTACGCCGAACTCGCGGCCCTCAGGCCGAAGGCCGGCGGCGAGTATGTGTACCTGCGCGAGGCGTACGGGCCGCTGGCGGCGTTCCTCTCGGGATGGACGTCGTTCGTGGCCGGCTTTTCGGGCGCCATTGCAGCCGGCGCGGTTGCGCTCGCCGACTATCTGGGACGTTTCGTGCCGGCGGCCACCGACCGGACGCCGCTCGTCTCGCTCGACCTGCCGTACATCTCGCTCGCGCTGACCCCACAGGCCATCGTCGCAATCACCGCGATTGCCGCCCTGTCGGCGATTCACGTTCATCGGAGCGGTCGTCTCGTGCACAACCTGCTGGCCGGCCTGAAGGTCTCGGCGCTGCTCGTCTTCGTCGCGCTCGGGCTCTCGCTCGGCAAGGGCGATCTGGGCAACGTCGCCAGCACGCGCGCCGACGCTGTGCCCGCCGGGGCGTGGCTGCTCGCGCTGATTCCCGTGATGTTCAGCTATTCCGGCTGGAACGCGGCGGCGTACGTGGCGGAAGAGATCCGTGACCCTGGCCGCAACGTCCCGCGGGCGCTCGCGCTCGGCACGTTGGGCGTCATTGGTATCTACCTGCTGCTCAACGTCCTCTTCCTGTACGCGATGCCGCTGACCGACCTCGCGGCGCTGCCCGACGGTCGGCTCACCGACACGGTGGCCGAACGGCTCTTCGGCTTTGTCGCCGGCAACGTGCTCGCCGTGTTCACCATCGTGAGCATCGCGGCGAGTGTCAGCGCCATGGTGTGGGCCGGCCCGCGCGTCTACTACGCCATGGCGCGCGACGGGGTGTTCCTGCCGGCTGCCGCGCGCGTGCACCCGGTACAGCGCACGCCCGTGCTGGCCATCACGGCGCAGGCTGTCTGGAGCGCCATCCTGGTCCTGTCGGGGACGCTGGCCGAACTGGTGGCTTACACGGGCTTTGCCGTCGTGCTCTTCTCGGGAGTGGCCGTCCTGGCCGTTTTCGTGCTGCGCTGGCGCGAGCCTGACTCGCCCCGGCCGTACAAGGCGCTGGGCTATCCGATCGCACCGGCCGTCTTCGTACTGGCAAGCGCGGTGATGGTCGGCAACGAAATCTGGAACAGCCCGGGGACGGCCTTGACCGGTCTGGGGATCATCCTCGCGGGCGTGCCGCTCTACCTCGTCTTCGCGCGCAGCCTGCGACCACTGCCCGAGACGACAGCGTAGAGCGTCGGCGGAAAGAGAAGCAGGGGAGCCGCTGCCGGGCTCAGTTGCTGCCCGGCAGCCGGTTGAGCTTCACGCGCGTCGTGCGCACCCGCCCCGATTCGACGACCACTTCGACGGTCGCCGGCTCGTAGCCGTCGGCGCGCAGCTCGAACTGATAGCGGCCGGGCGGCAGTTTCAGGTGATTCGTCAGGCCGCCGAACTCGCCGGCCACACCCACCAGTGCCCCGTCGACGTAGACGCGCGCGTGTTCCGGATTGACCCGCAGCCGGACCGAGCCGGTTTCGACGCCACGGTCTTCATCGAGCTCGACGCGGTCCGACGGCCAGTAGGTCACGCCGTAGCCGAAGCCCGGGTACCAGGGGCTGTACCAGAACGGGTCGTACCAGCCCACCCGGTGCCACGCCCAGAACCCGCTGTACGCCCACGGGCTGTAGCCGATGTAGCCGTAGTACGGGTCGTAGGGATACCAGGGATACCAGCCATACCAGCGGTCGCGCGGATTGATGGGCGGCCGCGGCGCCGGAGGCACGCTGCCACGCGGCACGGCGGTGCCGCGCACGGCCTGGTTCTCACGGGTCCGCGCTGGCGCCGGTGTGGCAACGCCGCCGGCACTGCCGGCGCGACTGCCGGACGTCGAGCGCGAGCGCGCCGGCGCCGGTGACGTGCTCGGCGTCGGCGCCGGGCGAGGCTCCGACCTGGGGGTCGCCCGCGGAACGGCGACCGAGCCGCCACCGGAGCCGCCGTCACTGCCCGACGACGAGCCGCTCGACCTGCCGCCGCGCGGCTGCGCCTGCGCACCGACCGTGACCGGCAGCGCGAGACTGGCCGCCACGAAAGCCGCCGTCAGGAACGTGGTGAGTCTGCGCATGTGAATTCTCCCGTCGGGGACACCCCGTCTTTCGATTGTACGGGGTGTGCAACTCCCCTGCCATGCGCGTCATGGGCTTCACCCGGTGACGATGGCCGTTGTGACCGTGGTGCGGTCGCCACTGCCCTCCGGGGCGGACGCGGCGCTTGCCCTCCGTCCGCTCGGGCACTACGATGCGGGTTCAGTCTTTCTTGGCTTCTCTTACCGCTCCACGTGCGTCCGACTCCGCTCTCATGACCAGCTTTCACGCGACGACCGTTCTTGCCGTCCGCCATCGCGATCGCGTCGTGATGGCCAGCGACGGCCAGGTGACGCTCGGTCAGACCGTCATCAAGCACCAGGCGCGCAAGGTGCGCCGGCTCTACCAGGATCGTGTGCTCGCGGGCTTTGCCGGCTCGGCCGCCGACGGCTTTGCGCTGTTCGGCCGCTTCGAGGCAAAGCTCGAGGAGCATCGCGGCAATCTCGAGCGCGCCGCCGTGGAGCTGGCGCGCGACTGGCGCATCGACCGTGCGCTGCGCCGGCTCGAAGCGATGCTCGTGGTGGCCGACGCGCGCGCGATGTATCTGCTGTCGGGTACCGGCGATCTGATCGAGCCTGACGACGGCGTCATCGGGATCGGGTCGGGTGGACCGTTCGCCATGGCGGCTGCACGGGCGCTCGTCCGGCACAGCAGTCTCGACGCACGGGCGATCGTCGAACAGGCGATGGCGATCGCAGCGGATATCTGCATCTACACGAACTCGCACATCGTCGTCGAAGAGCTGTGATGTCGTCTTCTCTGTCTGCGGCTTCCCCCGGGGGTGCGCTCACGCCGCGCGAGATCGTCGCCGAACTCGACAAGTACGTCGTCGGGCAGGCAGCGGCCAAGCGCGCCGTGGCGATCGCCCTGCGCAACCGTTACCGTCGCCAGCGCCTGCCGCGTGAGCTGGCCGATGAGGTGGCGCCCAAGAACATCCTGATGATCGGGCCGACCGGCGTCGGCAAGACCGAAATCGCGCGACGGCTGGCGCGCCTGGCGCAGTCGCCCTTCGTCAAAGTCGAAGCGTCGAAGTTCACCGAGATCGGCTACGTCGGCCGTGACGTCGAGTCGATGGTGCGCGATCTGGTCGAGATCGCGGTGAAGCTCGTCACCGAGGAACGCCGTGCCGAGGTGCTCGATCGTGCGCGCGCGGCGGCCGAAGAGCGGGTGCTCGATCTGCTGCTGCCGCCCCCGCCGCCGGCCGCCTCGTCGTTCGGGCCCCAGTCGGTCGAGGCGCGCGCGGCGCAGGAGCAGGCGCAGGGGACGCGGGAACGGCTCCGCGAGCAGCTGCGTGCCGGCCGTCTCGACGACAAGAGCGTGGAGGTCGAAGTCCGCGAGCGGAGCATGCCGTCGCTCGAGCTGGTCCACGGGTCGTCGATCGAAGAGATCGGGATCAACCTGCGCGACATGCTGCCGGGGGTCTTCTCGGGGCAGCGGAGCCGCCGTCGCCGGATGAGCGTGGCCGAGGCGTTCGACTATCTCACCGACGAAGAAGCGCAGAAGCTGATCGACATGGACAGCGTGGCCCGGGCTGCGGTCGAGCGGGTCGAGCAGGCGGGCATCATCTTCATCGACGAAATCGACAAGATCGCCGGCAGGGAAGGAGCGCACGGGCCCGACATCAGCCGTGAAGGCGTCCAGCGCGACATCCTGCCGATCGTCGAGGGCTCGACGGTCAACACGAAGTACGGCATGGTCCGGACCGACCACATTCTGTTCATCGCGGCCGGCGCGTTTCACGTGTCGAAGCCGTCGGACCTGATTCCGGAGCTGCAGGGACGGTTTCCGATCCGCGTGGAGCTCGAGCCGCTCGGCCGCGACGAGTTCGTCCGGATCCTGACCGAGCCGCGTGGGTCGCTCATCAAGCAGTACACGGCGCTCATCGGCACCGAAGGCGTGACGCTCGACTTCGCTCCGGAGGCGATCGAGCGCATCGCCGAGCTGGCCGCGATCGTCAACGAGCGGACCGAGAATATCGGGGCCCGGCGTCTGCACACGGTGATGGAGCGACTCCTCGACGAGGTGTCGTTTCACGCATCGGACATGGGCGGCGGCGTGATCCGCATCGACCGGCCCTACGTCGATCGCATGCTCGCCGACATCGTGAAGAGCGACGATCTGTCGCGATACATCCTGTGACCCGTCTGCGCCTGTCCGCCTTCGTGGGTGTCGTCCTGTGCGTGGCCGCCGCGGCGTGCGGCAAGAAGGGCGATCCGCTGCCGCCGCTTCGACCGGTGCCGGCGCGCATCACGGACTTCGAAGCGATTCGGTCCGCCGGACAGGTGGAGCTGCGTTTCACCGTCCCGTCGGTCAATCTCGACGACACGACGCCGGTGGCCATCGATCGCGTCGACATTTACGCGCTGCGCGCTCCGGCGGACGAGCCGCGGCTGCCCGCCGGTCAGATCGCCGGCGACCGCGACCGGCTGCTCACCAGCCTGCCTGTCCGTCGTCCCGAGACCCGGGGCGATGGGGCCGGCTCTGGCGTGTCGGCGCTGGTGCCGGCGCCCGGCGAGCGGGCGTCGTATGTGGACCGGACCGCGACCGACGATCCGTCGATCGTCGTGTCCTATGTCGCGGTGCCCGTGGCCGGGACGGGGCGCGGACGTCCCGGACCGCCAAGCGCCCCGGCGCACGTGCCGCTCGATCCGCCCCCGGCTGCGCCCGAGGACCTCGAGGCGACGTGGACTGCCACCGAGCTCAGGCTCAGCTGGACCGCCGATGCGTCGGAGAACATGCGCTACCGCGTGCTCGAACGAGGCGCGGATGGCAGCTGGCGCGCCGTGACGCCCGAACCGGTGACTGGCGGGACGTTCGACCGACCGGTGCGATTCGGCGAAGAAACGTGTCTGGCCGTGCAGGCAGTGCTCACGGACGGCAACGTGACGAGCGAGGGGGCGCCGTCGTCGCCGGTCTGCGTGACGCCGGTCGACACGTATCCGCCACCCGCGCCGGCTTCGCTCCAGCTGGTGCAGGAAGGCACGGCCGTCACGCTGATCTGGAGCGCGGTCGAGGCCGCCGATCTCGCCGGCTATCAGGTCCTCCGCGGCGAGGGGCCCGACGGCGCGATGGCACCACTCACCGGCGGACTGCTCTCGGCCACCACCTACCGCGACACGACGGTCGAGCCGGGAGTGACCTACCGCTACGCCGTGCGGGCGGTCGACAGTGCACCGGCGGCCAATGCGAGCGGACTGTCGCCGATCGAAGCGATTACGGTACGATAGAGCGATAGGCTCCTGAACCGGCCGCCCGTGGGGCGGTATCATGATTCGGCCGGCGCGTCGGTCGCCGGGCGTCGGCCCAACCGAGAACCGAGGCACCCAATGAAGCTGTTCATCGACTCCGGCAACCTGCGCGACATCGAGAGCCTGGTGCCGCTGGGCATCATCGACGGCGTGACGACGAATCCCTCGCTGCTGGCGAAGGAAAGCGGCGACCCGCGCGCGCTCATCAAGAAGATCTGCGAGGTCGTCCAGGGCCCCGTCAGCGCCGAGGTCGTGGCGACGACCTGGGAAGAGATGGTCAACGAGGGGCGCGAGCTCGCGAAGATCGACGAGCACGTCGTCATCAAGGTGCCGTTCACGCGCGACGGCGTGCGCGCGACGCGCGTGCTGGCGTCGGAAGGCTATCGGGTCAACGTCACGCTCGTGTTCACGCCGGCGCAGGCGCTGATCGCCGCGAAGGTCGGTGCGGCCTACGTCAGCCCGTTCGTCGGCCGGCTCGACGACGTGGCTACCGAGGGCATGCACCTGATCCGCCAGATCGTCGAGATCTACGACGCGCACGAGTTCCCGACGGAGATCCTCGTCGCCAGCGTGCGTGGCCCGATGCACATCGTCGAAGCGGCCCGCATGGGTGCCGACGTCTGCACCTGCCCGCCGGCCGTGATCGAGGCCTGCCTCAAGCACCCGCTCACCGACATCGGCCTGGCGAAGTTCCTCCAGGACTGGGAGAAGGCGCAAGCAGCGCGGGTGTGATGGACCCGTTCGCCCGGCTCGCGGACCTCGAGCGACGAGCGGAC
Organism: Acidobacteriota bacterium; assembly: GCA_003242705.1. Classification (GTDB taxonomy): domain Bacteria; phylum Acidobacteriota; class Vicinamibacteria; order Vicinamibacterales; family SCN-69-37; genus SCN-69-37. Next base: position 13,689 of record QGVF01000053.1, on the reverse strand, counting down.
GAAGGCGGCGGCGAGCGACGCCGCCGGCGGCAGCATGAGTCCGGACGGCTGACGGCCCGCGAGCGCATCGACCTGCTCTTCGACCCGGGGTCCTTCCAGGAAATCGATCGTTTCGTCACCCACCGGTGCACCGACTTCGGCATGCAGGCCGAGCAGGTGCCGGGCGACGGCGTCGTGGCCGGGCATGGCCTGGTCGACGGCCGCCAGGTCTGGGCGTTCGCACAGGACTTCACCGTCTTCGGCGGGTCGCTCTCGGAGACGAACGCCGCCAAGATCGTCAAGATCATGGACCTGGCGGTGAAGATGGGGGCGCCCATCGTCGGGCTCAACGACTCGGGCGGCGCCCGCATCCAGGAAGGTGTGCTGTCGCTCGGCGGCTACGCCGACATCTTCCTCCGCAACACGCTCGCTTCGGGCGTCGTGCCCCAGCTGTCGGCCATCATGGGGCCCTGTGCCGGCGGTGCGGTCTATTCGCCGGCGCTGACGGACTTCACGATCATGGTCGAGGGCACGAGCTACATGTTCGTGACCGGTCCCGACGTGATCAAGGCCGTCACGCACGAGGAAGTCACGAAGGAAGCACTCGGCGGCGCGATGACGCACAACGCGAAGAGCGGTGTCGCCCACTTCGCCGTGCCCGACGATCGTGCCTGCCTGCAGCTGATCCGCGAGCTGCTCGGCTACCTGCCCTCGAACAACCTCGACGAGCCGCCGCCCGGGCCGACGACCGATCCGATCGACCGCGAGTCGCCTGAGCTCGACACGCTGATTCCGACACAGTCGTCGCAGCCGTACGACATGCGCCGGCTCATTCACGCCGTGGTCGACGATGGCGCGTTCCTCGAGGTGCAGCAGCATTTCGCCCGCAACATCGTCGTGGGATTCGCACGGCTCGGCGGGCGCTCGGTGGGCATCGTCGCGAACCAGCCGGCGGTGCTGGCCGGCTGCCTCGACATCGATGCGTCGGTGAAGGCCGCGCGGTTCGTCCGCTTCTGTGATGCGTTCAACATCCCGCTCGTCACGTTCGAGGACGTACCGGGCTTCCTGCCCGGGGTCGCTCAGGAGCACGGCGGGATCATCCGGGCGGGCGCGAAGCTGTTGTACGCGTTTGCCGAGGCGAGCGTGCCGAAGGTCACCATCATCACGCGCAAGGCCTACGGCGGCGCCTACTGCGTCATGGCGAGCAAGCACCTGCGCACCGACTTCAATTTCGCGTATCCGACGGCCGAGATTGCCGTCATGGGACCCGAGGCGGCCGTCAACATCCTGTACCGGGAGGAGATTGCCGAAGCCGGTGATCCGGCCGCCGAGCGGCAGCGCCGCGCGCAGGAGCTGCGGGAACGGCTGGCCAATCCTTTCGTAGCCGCTGCGCGCGGCTTCGTCGACGGGATCATCCAGCCGCGGGCCACGCGTCGCGTGCTGATCACGGCGCTCGAGGCGTGCCGCACCAAGCGCGAACGCATGCCGTCGCGCAAGCACGGCAATATCCCGCTCTGACGACCTCAGCGTCCGTGTCCGTGCCGTGTCGATGAAGGTTCTCGTTGCCAACCGGGGGGAGATTGCGGTCCGCATCATTCGCGCGTGCCGCGCGCTCGGGCTTGGCGTGGTGGCCGTCTATTCGGACTGCGATCGCGGCGCGCTGCACGTGCGGCTGGCCGACGAGGCGCATCGGCTCGGGCCTGCCCCGTCGACCGAGAGCTACCTGCGCATTGACGCGATCATCGACGCCGCCCGTCGCTCGGGTGCGTCGCTCGTCCATCCGGGGTACGGCTTCCTCGCCGAGAACCCGGCCTTCGCCGACGCGTGCCGGCAGGCCGGCCTGACGTTCGTCGGGCCGTCGGCCGACGCGATTGCGCGGATGGGCGGCAAGACGGCCGCCCGGGAGATCGCGCTGGGCGTCGGCGTGCCGGTGGTGCCGGGGACGCCGCCGTTCGAGGCCGATGCACCCGAGGCCGAGATCGTGGCTGCTGCCGAGACGGTCGGATACCCGCTGCTGATCAAGGCGGTGGCCGGTGGCGGCGGCAAAGGCATGCGCACCGTTGAGTGGCCCGGGCAGCTCGTCGACGCCGCGCGCCGCGCGGCCTCCGAGGCGCAGTCGGCGTTCGGCGACGGCCGGTGCTACATGGAGCGGCGCCTGGTCGAGCCCCGCCACGTCGAGATCCAGCTCATCGGCGACCACGGGGGCCGCATCGTGCCGTTCGTCGAGCGTGAGTGCTCCATCCAGCGGCGCCACCAGAAAGTGGTGGAGGAGTCGCCGGCTGTCGCGCTGCCGCACGAGACACGCCACGCGATGGCCGACGCCGCCGTGCGAATCGCGCGCGCCGTCGGTTATACCAACGCGGGCACGATCGAGTTCCTGGTCGATCGGGACGGCTCGTTCTACTTCCTCGAGATGAACACGCGGCTGCAGGTCGAGCACCCCGTGACGGAAGCGGTGACGGGTGTCGACCTGGTGCAGTGGCAGCTGCGCGTTGCGCTCGGTGAGCAGCTGACGCTCGACCCGGCACGGACGCTCGAGCCGCGCGGGCATGCCATCGAGTGCCGGGTGTACGCCGAGGATCCCGACCGCGGCTTCCTGCCGTCGCCCGGGCTGGTGACGTCGGTGACGGTGCCGTCCGGACCGGGTGTCCGGGACGATCGCGGCGTGACCGACGGCGACGACGTGCCGGTGTACTACGATCCGCTCATCGCGAAGCTCACGGTGTGGGGAGAGACGCGGGGAGCCGCCATCGCCCGCCTCCGGCAGGCGCTCGACGAATACCGCGTGACCGGCGTGCATACGACGCTGCCGTTCTTCCGCTGGCTCGTGCGCCAGCCGGCGTTCGTTGCCGGGGCGGTCAGCACCACGTACCTCGACGGCGTCCTGGCCGGGCGTCGCGAGCCGTTCGTACAGCCGACGGAGCAGCAGCTCCGGGACGCCGCCATCGCGGCGGCGGTCGCGGCGTGGCGGGCGCGCGCCGACACCAGGACGACGAGCTCCGGGACGTCGCGCTGGCTGCTGGCGGCGAGGAAGGAACAGCTGCGATGACGGTCGACGTCGAAGTCGGCGGACGCGCCTTTCGCGTGAGCCTGACCCGCGTCGGGACCGCCGACGCTCCCGACGTCGTGCGCATCGTGCTTCAGCCGCTCGATGACCCGGACGCCGCCGACACACGCACGATGCACGTCGAGCCCCGCGCTCACGGACTCACGTTGATCGACACATCGGACGATCGCGTGATCGACGCGGCGGTGCTCGCGCGGCCTCACGGCCACTGGCTCGTGCAGCTTCCCGGCGTCGACCTGTCCGCCACCATCGACGGTCGCCGACGCAGGGAGTCGGGCGGGACGGCCGCATCCGGCGAGCAGCGGATCACGGCACCGATGCCCGGTCGCGTGCTGCGGCTGCTCGTGGCCGTCGGCGACACCGTGGCCGCCGGTCAGGCCGTCGTCGTCATCGAGGCGATGAAGATGGAGAACGCGCTGACGGCCGAGGCCGCCGGCGTCGTCCGCGAGATTGCTGTCGAAGAAGGGATGTCGGTCGAGGCCGGCCGCCTGCTGCTCCGCATCGAGTGAGTGCGAGCGTCGACGCCGGCCACGGTCCGGGGACCGTGGCCCCTACGATAAGCTGAAACCGTGAGCGAGCCCACGCCGCCGCGCGACGTCGCCGTGCCGGAAGCGTCCCCGCCGGATCCGCCCGGGCGCGAGTCCCGCCGTCGGATCGTGCAGCGGTGGGCGCGTCGGCTGCTGGCGGTCGTCGTCGCGCTCGTGGCCGCGGTCGTCGTCACCTTCTTCAGTATCGATCTCGGCCGGCTGCCGCAGCTGGTGGAGCTGGCCGAGCGCCACGGCGGCAACTACCTCCGCCGCCCGCTGCACATCGGCCGCATCTCGGCGCGCATCACCCCGGGCGCGTTCGTCGTCGAAGACATTGTCATCGAAGGGCGCCGGCCGGAAGACGAGCCGTTCATGCGCATCGGCCGCGTCCGCGTCAACGTGCCGTGGTGGACGCTGTTCCGGCGCGAGCTGCACCTGAACGTCAGGCTCGACGACTGGGCCATGCGGATCGAGACGTGGGCCGACGGGCACAACATGCCGCGGCTCGTGCCCGAGCGTCGCGAGCCGAGCGGGCCGCGCCGGTTCACGACGACGGTCGACTACGTCTACGCGCACGGCGGACGGTTCACGTTCGTCGACCATGTCACCCCCTGGAGCGTCGACGCCCCGAACCTGACGTTCGACTTCGTCCGCTCGACGGCCTTCGAAGAGTACGTCGGGACGGCGCGCTTCCACGACGGCACCGTGCGGATTCAGAGCTACGAACCGATGGCCGTCGATCTGCGGACGCGGTTCGAGCTCGACGGGCCCATCGTGCGCCTGCGGCACATCGATCTGATCGCCGACGGCAGCGTGTCGCACGTGACCGGGGAGATCGACTTCGGCAACTGGCCGAACCAGGTGTACCAGATTCAGTCCACCGTCGACTTCGCCCGGATGAAGGATCTGTTCTTCACCGGCGAGACGTGGCGGATTCAGGGGGAGGGCGACTTCACCGGCCGGTTCCTGCTCGGCAAGGGCGGCGTGCGCGACCTGACCGGCACCTTCTCGAGCCCGGTCGCGCGCTTCAACGACGTGGCATTCGAGCGGCTGCACGGCACGCTGGCGTGGCTGCCCGACAGCTTCAGTGTGACGCACGCCGAGGCCGACGTGCTGGGCGGTCGCGCGCGCTTCGACTACACCATCGCACCGCTCGGCACGCCGGCCGGCTCGACGATGCGCTTCGACGTCGACTACCGCGCGCTGGATCTCGTCGAGCTCGATCGTCTGCTGGACCTGCGCGGACTCCGCCTGGTCGGCACGGCCACGGGCACGCTGTCGATGCAGTGGCCGAGCGGCCGCATGGCGTCCGGGCGCCGCGGTACGGGACGGACCGTCATCCAGCCGGTGTCGGGCCAGCCGCTCGCGCCCGAGGAGCTGCCGGCCGCTCCGCTGCCCGCCGTCCGGGAGCCGGAGCCGTTCAATCCGGCGCCGTCGCCCCGGCCCATTCCGATCGGCGCCGATCTTCGCTACCGGTTCGAGCCGGGATCGCTGACCTTCGACGACAGTACGTTCGCGACGACGCACACCTTCGTGCGCTTCGAAGGGAGGATGGCATCGGACGGCTCGTCCGAGTTCCCGTTCCACGTCACGAGCCACGACTGGCAGGAGAGCGATCGGCTGCTTGCGGCGATCCTGACGGCGTTTGCCGGTCCGACGCGGGCGATCGAAGTCGGCGGGCGGGGGACGTTCGACGGCGTGATGACCGGATCGTTCCGGTCGCCGCGCATCGAAGGCCGGTTCGAAGGCCAGGCGATCCGGGCGTGGGACGTCGAGTGGGGGACGGCCCGCGCCGATCTCGCCATCGAGCGCGGATACATCGACATCGCGAACGCCCTGATTGGCGATCGGGCCACGGGCTGGATCGAGCCGGAAGGGCGATTCGCACTCGGTTTCCGCCAGGACGGCGAAGACGAGATCGACGCGCACGTGCGGATGGCGAACTGGCCGCTCGCCGATCTCCGCCACGCGTTCGGGCTCGACGACTGGCCGATCGCCGGGACGGTGGGCGAGGCCGACCTGACGCTCACCGGCGAGTACCGGCGCATGTTCGGGCGCGGCCACATGCGGATCGACGAAGGCTCGGCCTGGGGCGAAAGCTTCGACACGGCGTCGTCGGATCTCGAGCTCGAGGGCACGGGCATCCGCATGAGCCGCGTCGAGATCCGCAAGGGACCGGGCCGGATGTTCGGGGCGGCGCGAATCGGGTGGGACGGGACGTATGCGTTCGACGCCGAAGGGCAGGGCGTACCGGTCGAACTGCTCGACACCTTCCGGCTCGAAACCGCGCCGCTGTCCGGGCAGATGCGCTTCCGGGTCACGGGCGCGGCCGAGTTCGACCGCCCGTCGTACAGCTTCGAGGTGTCGATCGACGACCTGTTCGTCGGCGCCGAAGGCGTCGGTGCCGTGAGCGGCCGTGCGGTCATTGTCGACAAGGTGATGACGATCGAGCGGCTCGTCGCCGCATCGAGCCGCCTGCAGGTGCTCGGCACCGGGTCAATCGCCTTCGACGACGCCTATACCGCCGACCTGCGGCTGCGCTTCCAGGAGACGGCGCTCGACCCGTACCTGAAGTTCGTGATGACCGACGACATCTCGCCGTACACCCGTCTCGTGGTGGGCGGCGCGCTGTCGATCACCGGGCCGCTGGCCTCGCCTGTCGATCTCGTCATCGACACCGTCGTCGACGACGGCGCATTCACGCTCTACGACTATCAGCTGCGGAACGACGGCCCGCTGCGGCTGCGCATGACCGACGGGCGGCTCGAGCTCACGGCGTTCGAGCTGCAGGGCAGCAACACGAACCTCGAGGTGGCCGGGGCGATCGACTTCCGCCAGCGGGAGCTCGGGCTGTCGGCCGTCGGCGACGCGAGCCTCGCGATCCTGCAGCTCTTCTACGAAAACATCACGGCGTCGGGCGCGGCCCGGGTCAACGCGAGCCTGACCGGCACGTTCGATGAGCCGCGCCTGACCGGAGAAGCGTTTGTCACCGGCGGGCGATTCAGGCCGTTCGGGTCGCCGCACAGCCTCGAGGAGCTCGACGGCCGCATCGAGTTCGCAGCGAACGCCATCAACCTCGACGACGTGACGGGGCGGATTGCCAGCGGCGAGGTGGTCTTCGGCGGGAACATTTCGCTCGACGGGTACGCGCCGGCGGACTTCAATCTGACGGCCACGGGGCGATCGATGCGGCTCCGCTATCCCACCGGGTTCAACACGACGGTCGACATGCGACTGCTGCTGACCGGGCCGGTCTCGGCGCCGGTGCTGACCGGCGCCATCGACGTTCTGCGCGTCGCCTACGTGGGGGGCGACACGGGCTCGGGCCTGCTGGGACTGACGGCCGGCGGCGGCACGGGCGGCGGCAGCCTGACGGCGTCCCGACCGGCCGCTGGAACCGGGTGGCCGCTGGCGCTCGAGATCCAGATCACCTCGCCGCGCATGCCGATCATCGACACACGCGATGCCAGGATTGAAGCCGCCGTCGACCTGCAGGTGCGCGGGACGTTCGACGAGCCGATCATCAACGGCTCGATCGACATCGTCGACGGCGAGGTGACGTTCAACGGCAACCGGTACTACGTCCGCGAGGGCGCCATCGATTTCGACCCGCTCGGGCAGGGCCCGATCTTCGACATCGTGGCCGAGACGCGGCCGCGGGTTGCCGGAGAGATCTACACGATCAATGTCGCCATCAGCGGGACGCCCGACCGTATCTCGCCGACGCTGCAGTCCGATCCGTGGCTGCCCGAAAGCGACATCATCTCGCTGCTGTTCGGCGGCATTCCCACGGTCGGAACGGCCGAGGAGCGATCGCTGCGGTCGGCGCAGGAGAGTCAGCAGGCGATGCTGCAGACGGCCGGCGCGGCGCTGCTGGCCGCGCCGCTCACCTCGCGCGTCGGTGCCGTCTTCGAGGCGACCGGCGCCGTCGACACGGTGCAGATTACGCCGATCTTCGCCGGCGACCAGCCGTTCCAGCAGCTCAACCCGACGGCACGCGTGACGCTGGGCCGGCGCATTTCACCGCGGGTCTACCTGACGTACTCGCGTACGATCGGCGGCCTGGAGGAAGAGATCATCCTGCTCGAGTACGACCACAGCGATCGGGTCTCCTGGGTGCTCTCGCGGAACGAGGACCGCACGTTCGCGCTCGATTTCCGCCTGCGGTACGTGTTCTGATGAGGGGCCGCGCGCGCACAGCGCTGATCGTCCTGCTGCTGGTCGTCTTCGGTGTGCGCCCGTCGGGCGCGCAGACGGCCGACGCGCTTGTCGGGCAGACGGTCGTCGGCGTCGAGTTCGAGATCGAAGGCCGTCCGGGCAGCCCGTCAATCGAGGGCCTGTCGGCCGTGCGCGTGGGCGAGCCGCTCGATCTCGACGACGTCCGGACGACGCTGGCGCGCATCGACTCGATCGGCCTGTTCGATCAGATTGCGGCGCGCGCGCTGCCCGTGCCTGGCGGCGTGGTCGTCGCGTTCGTCATGGCACCGCGCCTGCCCGTCACCAGCCTGCAGGTGACGGGCGAGACCGGCATCCCTCCCGGCGAGCTTTCCCGGCTGCTGCGCCAGCGTTACGGCGGCGTGCCGACCAACGCGCGCATCGCAGCCGTTGAGGCGACGGCGGTCCAGCTGCTCAACGACGAAGGCTACCTGGCGGCCCAGGTTACCAGCCGTACCGAGCGTTCGGGCGAACCCGATGCGGCGACGCTGATTCTCGACGTCGACGCCGGGCCGCGCACGGTCATTCGCAGTATCGAGGTTCGGGGCGACTCGCCCCGCACGCCGCGCGAGATCATCCGCGCCACCGGCACGTCGGTCGGATCACCCTTCCGCCGGCGCGAGATTCAGCGGGCACTGACGACCATCGAGGAGGACCTGCGCCGGCGCGGCTACTACGAGGCGCAGCTGACCCTGCAGACCGAGTTCGAAGACAACGCCGTCGACCTCGTGATTACCGTGGATACGGGTCCGCGCGTCGAGCTGCGCGTCGAGCCACGAAACGCGCTGCCGGGTGATGTCGAGACGTTCATTCCGATCCGGCAGCAGGGATCGGCCGACCAGGACCTGCTCGAAGACTCGCGTGCGCGCATCGAGCGCGCCCTCCGCGCACAGGGGTACTGGCGCGCGTCGGCGCCGTTTACCCGGCGCGTCGAGCAGGACGGCGCACTGGTCGTCATCACCTTCACGATCGATCGGGGGCCGCGCTACTACGTCGAGGCGGTCGAGCTGCCGCCGGGCCTGTCGCTGCCCGAGTCGCAGATCCGGGAACTCATCGGCTTCGAGCGCGGCGACCTGTTCGACGAAGACCGCTTCCTGGCCGGTCTCGCACGCGTGGCCGACGCCTACCGGCTCGCGGGCTACTACGCCATGAAGGCCGAACCCGCCTACGAGGAGGTCGAGCCCGGCGTGTCGCAGGTGCGCGCGTCCGTCATCCTGCATCCGATGATCACCGAGGGACCGCAGGGACGCATCCACGACATCGTCGTGGCGTTCAGCGCCGAGCCGTCGCCGTCGCAGGTGCCCGAGGGCGACATTCGTCGTGCGATGGGGTCGGCAATCGGCCAGCCGTACGTGGAGTTGAGCGCCGCCCAGGATCAGGCGGCCATCCGGCGCCTGTACGCCGATCGTGGCTTTCTCGACGCGGCCGTCCGCGTACAGCCGTCGTTCAGCGAGGACGGGCGCGACGTGACGCTGACGGTCGAGATCGACGAAGGGCCCCAGGTGCTCATCGAGAACGTCTCGGTCGTCGGCAACGACCGGATTTCGACGCGCGCAATTCTCGACGAACTGCGGATCACGGCGGGGCAGCCGGCCGGCGCCACCGCCATCGAGGAAGCGCGCGGGCGTCTCGTCGACATGGGCGTTTTCCGCCGCGTGACCGTCGGCCTCGCCAACCGTGGACCCGGCGAGACACGCGGTCACCTGATCGTCAACGTCGTCGAAGCGCCGGCGACGACGGCGGGCATCGGCGGCGGTCTGGAGGGGGGACTGTTTCCGCGGCGGACCGTGTCCGGCACGGTCGATCGCCTCGAGTTCGCGCCGCGCGGCTTCTTCGAGATCAGCCGCCGCAACCTTGGCGGTCGCAACCGCGTGCTCAGCTTCTTCTCGCGCGTCAGCTTCAAGCGCGACCTGGGCAGCGACGAAGAGCCGGCCGCCGAGGATGACGACGGCGGGTTCGCGTTCACCGAATACCGGGTCACGACCACGTACCGCGAACGGCGTGCCTTCGGCAGCGGCACCGACTTTCTCGTGGGCCTGTCGTCCGAACAGGCACGGCGGACGAACTTCAACTTCGTCCGCCAGCTGGCCAACGCCGAAGTGCTGCGCGAGTTCTCGCCGACGGTGAGCGTGTCGGGTCGCTATGCGCTCGAGTTCACGCGGCTGTTCGACGTGCGGATCGCCGAAGCCGACCGGCCACTCATCGACCGGCTGTTCCCGCAGGTGCGGTTGTCGATCCTGTCGTCCGGCCTGTCGTGGGATCGGCGCAACGATCCGATTGCCCCGAACGCCGGCACGTTCGTCACGGGCGACTTCGAGGTCGCGGCGCGGGCCATCGGGTCGGAGGTCGGCTACGTGAAGGGGTTCTTCCAGGCGGCGGGCTTCCGTCGGCTCGATGCTGCGGGCCGGACCGTGCTGGCCGCCCGCGGACTCGTCGGGCTCGCGCGCGGCCTGCCGCGCACGGTACTGACGCCGCAGCCTGACGGGTCGGTTACCGAAGAAGTCGTCCGGGACCTGCCGGCGAGCCAGCGGTTCTTCGCCGGTGGCAGCACGACGGTCCGCGGGTTCCAGCTCGATCGCCTGGGCGTCGCGGAGATCATCGATCCGAACGGCCTGTCGCGGGGCGGCAACGGGCTGCTGGTGACGAACCTCGAGATCCGCCGGCAGGTCGGGCGCCTGTTCGGGCGCGACATGGGAGTCGTCGGATTTCTCGACGCCGGCAACGTGTTCAGCCGCGCCAGCGACATTCGCCTGGCCGAGCTCCGGCCGGCGGCCGGGTTCGGCATCCGCTACAACTCGCCGCTGGGGCCGCTGCGGCTCGACTTCGGCTTCAAGTTCGAGCGGCGGGAGATCAACGGCGGACGCGAGCGCGGCTGGGAGTACCACCTGAGCATCGGGGAGGCTTTCTGATGAGATCCACACCTGCGGCTGCAGCGCTGCTGTTCCTGATGTGCGCCGTCGCGCCGCCTGCGGCCGGCGCGGCGCAGATCGAGCTCGACCGCATCGTGTCGCGCGTCGGCGGGCAGATCATCACGCAGTCCGATATCCGCCGGGCGCGGACGCTCCGGCTCGTCGACGACGTGTCGTCGGACCAGGCGGCGCAGCGGGCGCTCGAAACCCGCATGCTCATCCTGTCGGAGCTCGGTCGGGCGGCGCCGCTGCCGCCGATTTCCGATGACGATCTCGCGACACGCCGCGCCGAGTGGACGTCGGCTGTCGGCGGCGAAGCGAAGGCCGAGGCGCTGCTCGCCCAGCAGGGGATGAGCCGGACCGAGCTCGACGCCTGGCTGCAGGACGATCTGCGCGTTCAGGCGTACCTGCGGCGCCAGTTCGGGATGCTGCCCGAGGCCGAGCGCGGCCGCGCCATCAGCGACTGGCTCTCGCGCCTGCGCCAGCGGTCCGATTTGCGCTGAGGCTGAACGCGGGCGGTGCCGTGCTGCTGCTGGTCCGGTCGAGGGGCAGCGCGTCGCGGCCCCGTCGAGGGTCAGGTGTTGCGAGGCGCGGCGCCAGTGCTGGCCCGTGCGCGGATGAGCTCCTCGTACACCTCGATCTGTCGACGCACGATGACCGTCCAGGCGAACTCGCGCTCGACGATCTCACGGCTGCGCTCGCCCATCTCCGCGAGCCGCGCACCCGCCTCCGCGGTTTCGATCAGGGCGCCGGCGAGCGCTTCCGGATCGTCGGGTGGCACGAGCCAGCCGTTGAGGCCGGACCGGACCTTGTCGGGCAGGCCGCCGGCGCGGGTGGCGACGACCGGCCGGCGGTGTCCCATCGCTTCCAGCGTGACGAGTGAACTGCCCTCGTAGCGCGTCGGGTGCACGAAAACCGACGCGGCCTGATACCAGGCGTGCAGGTCGCGGTCGGAGACGTGGCCGGCAAACAGCGTGTGCGGCGCGATGCCGTGGCGATCGACCGCCCGCTCGATCTCGCGCCGCCATGGTCCGCTGCCCACGATGACCCACCGCCAGGACGTGTTGCCGAGTCGTCCCGACCGCACGGCGCGTCCGACGGCTTCGGCCAGCACGTCGAAGCCCTTGTTGTATTCGAGCCGTCCGACGCTGAGCCACACGAGCTCGTGGGGGCCGATCCGGTGGCGCTGCCGCATCAGGCGGCCGTCGGCTGCGCCCGCCATGGCCGTCAGCTCGACGAGATCGATGCCGTTGGGCACGGTCACGAGCTGGCCGGGCCGGGGCTTCAGGTGGCGGGCGACCGTCGGCTCGAGCACGGCATCGGTCGCAATGATTCGATCGGCCCGTCGCGCCACCCGCCGCACGGCCCATCGCAGCGGTGCGTAGCCGGCGAGCTTCAGGCGATCCGGCCGTTCAGCCGTCGCCCCGAATTCTTCGAGTCCCTGCGGATTGAGGACGAGCGGAACCGGCAGCCGGCGCGAGGCTGCACCGAGCAGGCTCGCGCCAAAGCCGTGGACGATGTCGACCTGGCCGTCGAGCGCCAGGCGTCGCGCCCGGCGTCCCGCACGCCAGCCGTAGAGCAGGTACGCCGTCGACCGGTCGAGGACCGTCGTGCCCCGGCGATTGGCCAGCGGGAAGGTGAGGTACGTCACGTGCCGGACATCGATGCGCGGCGACGCGTACGGGTCGTTGTGCGAGTCGAGCCGGACCGTCGGCGGCGGCACGATGAGCGTCACGGGCAGACCCGCGGCCGCGAGGTGGCAGACGAGATCCCTGACCGATCGTTCGAGACCGCCGAAGCCGTGCATCGGCATGGCGGCGCGGGCAACGACGGCGATGCGCAGTGGCGGCATGTCAGCTGGCACGGTCCCGCAGCACCTCACGATAGACGCCCTCGACCCGGGCGACAACCGTCGTCGAGGCGAAGCGTGCGTGGACGTCGGCGCGGGCGGCCGCGCCGAGCGAGCGGCGCAGCGTTTCGTCACCGGCCAGGCGGTGCAGGTCGCGCGCCAGGCCGTCGGCGTCGTTCGAGAGCAGGCCGGTGACCTCGTGCGTGATGATGTCGGGCGTTCCGCCGGTATTCATCGCCGCAATCGGTGCGCCCAGCGCGGCGCCTTCGATCAGAACGCGACTGAGCGATTCGGGTCCGTACGACGGAAAGGCGAGGATGGCCGCATGCTGCATCCAGCGCCAGACTTCCTCACGGTTCTGCCAGCCGAGCACGCGCATGTCGATGCGCATCTGACGGGCACGGGCTTCGAGCTCGGATCGCATCGGACCGTCGCCCACGACGACGAGCGGCCAGTGAATGCGCGCGCGCGCGAGCGCCGGCAGCAGATACTGGACGCCCTTGTTCAGCGCGAGCTTCCCGGCATAGAGCACGTACGGCTCGTCGAGCGGCGGCGTCGAGTGCGCGTACGCCTCGTCGAGGACGTCCATGTCGATCGGATTCGGAATCGTGTGCAGGCGCTCGCGTGGAATCGCCGGCGCCCGCCGCTCGAGGTCGGCCGCGATCGTCGAGCTGACGGCGATGACGGCATGGGCCCGGGCGAGCGTGCGCTGCTTCGTCGCGAGGTTGGCCCGCATGTACGGGATGAGAGGTACCGCCGCCGGCCAGGCCGCACCGGCGCGCGGCCGGATGCAGCGCGTCATCATCCCCGCCGAACAGCCGGGACAGAGCGCCGGCTGCGTCGGATCGTGGATGAGATCCGACCAGTAGCACACGGGCCAGTAGTCGCGGACGGTGGCCACGACCGGACGCCCCGCTCGGCGCGCGGCGCGGATCGCCGGCACGGTCGTCAGCACGTGCTGGGCGTGAACGACATCGATCGGATCGCGCAGGTGTCTGTCGAGGAGGTACGCCGCGAGCCGGCGCCAGAGCACTTCGTTCTTGATGATGTTGCGGACGTAGGGCAGCGCCGGGGCGCGCTGTTCGAGCCGGACGACGGGGACCCCTTCGTACGCGTCTGTCGAGACGCCGGTCGAGGCTGCAG
>QGVF01000052.1 GCA_003242705.1 Acidobacteriota bacterium | reverse complement strand
CGGCAGACCGAGGAGGCGTCCAGACAGCCAGCCCGCCACCAGGAAGAGCAGGGCCCACAACGGCGGGGGCACCTGCACGGCGAACGAAGGTCGGTCGATTCGTGGCACGTCTGCCTCCTTCGACATACGGATGCTACCGGATCGCGATAGGATGCCCGGGCACAGGACGGGCACCCGTGAGCCAGATCAAGGAGCTCGAGCGACGCCGGACGTTCCTCGAAAGCCTCGCGCGCTGCGGCCGCGAGGCCTTCGTCGATCGGTTCTACGAGCGGTTCCTGGCGTCCTCGCCTGAAGTCCGCGCGAAGTTTGCCGGCACCGACTTCGGCCGGCAGCGGCTGATGCTGCTGCGGTCGCTCGAGCTCATCGCGGCGGCCGCCGACGGCGACGAGGCGGGCCTCGACGAGCTGCGGGCGCGGGCCGAGACCCACTCGCGCGGTCGACTCGACATCCGGCCCGCTCTCTACGAGCCATGGCTCGAATCGGCGATCGCGGCCGCGGCGGAAACCGATCCCCGATGGTCGACCGACGTCGAGACCGCCTGGCGCTCGGTGCTGGGGGCGGCCGTCCGCTACATGAGTCAACGCTACGACAGATGACGAAGAAGGCGACCTCGGCGGTTCCCGCCGCACGCTTCTTCCGCACGCCAGTCGACTGGCGCCGCTGGCTCGAGAAGCATCATGCGACGGCGCGTGAAATCCATGTCGGCCTTTACAAACGCCACGCGTCGCACAAGGGGATCGGCTACGAGCAGGCGCTCGAGGAGGCGCTCTGCTGGGGCTGGATCGACGGCGTCACCCGGACGATTGACGACGAGCGGTGGGTCATCCGGTTCACGCCGCGCCGGAAGGGGAGCTACTGGAGCGCCCGGAACGTGGCGCGAGCCGAGCGGCTGATGGCCGAGGGGCGGATGGCGCCGCCGGGGCTGGCGGCGTTCGAGGCGCGCTCGAACGGCGACGGCTATTCGTTCGAGCAGCGCAGCGCGGCCCTGACCCGCGCCGAGGAACGGCTCATCGAGGCCAACGCGGCGGCGCGGGCCTTCTGGGAGGCGTCGCCCCCGTCCTATCGGAAGGTAGCCACGCACTGGGTGACGAGCGCCAAACGGCCGGAGACCCGCGCGCGCCGGCTCAGAACCCTGATTGAAGATGCCGCCAAGGGGCTGCGGATCAGGCTGGTGCGCCGCCCCGAACGGGCCGGCGACACGACGGCCGGCAGCGACACCCGCAAGAAGCGATGAACGGAGCAGGTCGACCGTCCGCCCGCTCCGTGGAGAATTCCCTGTTTCGGGTATTATTCCGCCCACTGACACCATGACCACAATCGACTGGCTCGTTGTTGCCGGCTACTTCGCCGCGCTGTTCGCCCTCAACTGGTGGGTCGTTTCGAAGAGCAAGCAGACCTCGACCGACTACTTTCTGGCCGGGCGCAATCTCGGATGGTTCCTGGTCGGCACGTCGATCTTCGCTTCGAACATCGGGTCCGAGCACGTTGTCGGGCTCGCCGGGTCCGGGGCGACGAGCGGCGTGGCGCTGGCGCACTTCGAGCTGCACGCCTGGTGCATCCTCGTGCTTGGCTGGGTGCTCGTGCCGTTCTACATGCGGTCGGGTGTCTTCACCATGCCCGAGTTTCTCGAGCGCCGCTTCTCGCCGGCCTCGCGGTGGGTGCTCTCCCTGATCTCGCTCGTGGCCTACGTACTGACGAAGATCGCCGTGGGCATCTTTGCCGGCGGCGTCGTCTTCGGGGCACTCCTGCCGGAACTGAGCGTGTCGATCGGCGGGGCCGAGTTCAACAGCTTCTGGATCGGCTCGGTGGCGGTCATCCTGCTGACGGGGCTCTACGTCACGCTCGGCGGCATGCGCGCGGTCGCGTACGGCGACGCGCTGCAGACGTTCGTACTCGTGACCGGCGCCGGGGCCTTGACGTGGTACGGCCTGCAGGCCGTCGGCGGCTGGGGTGAGCTGCGGAGCATCCTCGGGTCGGAGATGTTCAACCTGTGGAAGCCGCTCGTGCCCGAAGGCGTCGAGGGGACGTGGGCGCCGGTGATGGAACCGGGGCGCATGGCGTGGTACTTCAACGGCGAGTACCCCTGGGTGGGCATGCTGTTCTGTGCGCCAATCATCGGCCTCTGGTACTGGTGCACCGACCAGTACATCGTGCAGCGCACGCTCGCGGCGCCGAACGTGACCGAGGCACGGCGCGGCACCATCTTCTCCGCTTACCTGAAGCTGCTGCCGGTGTTCATCTTCATCGTGCCGGGCATGATCGCGCTGGCGCTCGCGCGCATGGGCACGCCGGGTATGGAGACGCTCGTCGACGCTCAGGGCAATCCGGTGACGGCCGCCGCACAGGGAGCCTTTCCGATGCTCGTGCAGAACGTGCTGCCCGCCGGCGTGCGCGGGCTCGTCGTCTCCGGCCTGCTGGCCGCGCTCATGAGCTCGCTCGCCGGCGTTTTCAACGCCAGCTCGACGCTCTTCACGATGGACTTCTACCGCAAGCTGCACCCGACAGCGACCGAATGGCAGCTCGTGTGGGTGGGCCGGATGGCAACCGTCGTGCTCGTGATCATCGGGCTGCTGTGGATTCCGGTCATCCAGGGCGCGCGCGGCCTGTACGACTACCTGCAGGGCGTGCAGAGCTACCTGGCGCCGCCTATCTTCACGGTGTTCTTCCTCGGCGTCTTCATGAAGCGGGTCAACGCCAAAGGCTGCCTGGCCGCGCTCGTCGTCGGCTTCGCGATGGGAGTCTTCCGGCTGATCGTCGACACGCCGGTCTCGCTGGGGCTGATGGAAGGCGGCTACGAGCCCGGCAGCCTGCTCTGGATCATCAACAACATCTACTTCCAGTACTACAGCCTGCTCATCTTCCTCGTGTCGGCGGCCGTGCTGATCGGCGTCAGCTACGCGACGGAGATGCCGTCCGAGCGGCAGCTGGCCGGCCTCACATACGCGACGACGTCGGTCGAGCAGCGGGCGGAAACGCGCGCCAGCTGGGACCGCAACGACGTGCTGACGACGGCGGGCGTGCTGCTGCTGATTCTGGCGGCGTACGTCTACTTCAGCGGCTGAGGCCTCAGGACGAGGGGCGGTGCCATCGCGCGTGGGCGGCGATAATGTCGTCAGCGCCCGATGAGCACCGCACCCGACATCGACACGATTACCTCGCTGATTGCCGAAGCGGCGGAAACTCTGGTCCTGCCGCGCTTCCGGAACCTCACTCCCGACGACATCGAGGACAAGTCAACCACGGGCGACCGCGAAGATCTCGTCACCGCGGTCGACCGTGACGTCGAGGCCTTCCTGACCCGGGCCTTCACGCAGCTCGAGCCCGCCGCGACGGTCATCGGCGAGGAGGCCGCCTTCGCCAGGCCCGAGCTCGTTGATCGCCTCCAGGGCGACGCGCCGGTCTGGATCATCGACCCGATCGATGGCACGCGGAACTTCGCGCGCGGGCGCGACGCCTTCGGCATGATGGTCGCGCGTGCGGTCGCGGGACAGACGACGGCCGCGTGGATTCTGCTGCCGGCACGCGGCGACACGTTCGTGGCCGAAGCGGGGGCGGGTACCCGGTTGAACGGCGAGCGCATCCGAGTGCCTGCCCGTCCCGCGGGCGCACCGCTCACCGGTTCGCTCTTCACGCATTACATGCCGCCCGATATCCGGCGCACCATCGAGAGCGGTGCCGGGGCTCTGGAACGGCTGCCCGACTCGCACTGCGCGGCGGTCGAGTACACCGATACGCTCCGGGGTGAGAAGGATCTGCTGATCTACTACCGGCTGCTGCCGTGGGATCACGCGGCACCGGCGCTGATCCTGACGGAGGCCGGCGGCGTGGTGCGGCACCTTGACGGGAAACCCTACACAGTGCGGTCGCGCAATCAGGTGACGCTCGTCGGACGCACGCCTGCTGTGGTCGACGAAGCGCGCGCCTGGTTCGCCACCGGCCGCTAGCGCGTCACGACTTCTGCTGGCGTTCGCGGATGGCGCGCGCCCGCGCCAGCGCCTCTCCGATCCGGGCTTCGATACCGCGCCCGGTCGGCTCGTAGTAGCGGCGCCCGTCCAGGTGTTCCGGCAGGCACGACATGGCCGCGACCCCCTCCGCTTCATCGTGGGCATACCGGTAGCCGCGCCCGTAGCCGAGCTCCTTCATCAGCTTCGTCGGCGCATTGCGCAGGTGCAGCGGGACGGGCAGGGCTTCGTCGCGCATCGCGTCGCGTGCCGCCGCGCCGTAGGCCGTGTAGACGGCATTGCTCTTGGGGGCCGCCGCCAGGTACACCGCGCACTGCGCCAGCGCGGTGTTGCCCTCGGGCATGCCGAGGAAATGGACCGCGTCCTTCGCCGCGAGGGCGATCTCGAGCGCGCGCGGATCGGCCAGGCCGATGTCTTCCGACGCCATGCGGACGAGACGCCGCGCCAGGTAGAGCGGATCCTCGCCCGATTCGATCATCCGCGCGAGCCAGTAGAGCGCTGCGTCCGCGTCACTGTTGCGAATCGACTTGTGCAGCGCCGAAATCAGGTTGTAGTGCTCTTCGCCGGCCTTGTCGTAGCGCAGGGCGCGCCGTTCGATCAGGCCCTCGAGCGCCCGCCGATCCAGCCGCCGATGGCCGTCGACGACGGGCAGCAGGCCGGCGACCTGTTCGAGCAGGTTCAGCGCCACGCGCGCGTCGCCGCTCGCATGCACCGCCAGCGCCGCCAGCGCGTCGTCGTCGGCGTCGACGTTCATGCTGCCGAGCCCGTGCTCTTCATCGACCAGGGCCCGCCTGAGGATGGTCACCAGGTGATCGGTGGTGAGCGGCTCGAGAACGTAGACGCGGGCCCGTGACAGCAGTGCCGAGTTGACCTCGAACGACGGGTTCTCGGTGGTGGCGCCGACGAGCACGATCGTGCCCGCCTCGACGTGTGGGAGGAAGGCGTCCTGCTGCGCCTTATTGAACCGGTGGATCTCGTCGATGAACAGCACCGTGCGCCGGCCGGTCATCCGTCGTCGCTGCTCGGCGGCGGCAATCACGTCCTTGATCTCGCGGATGCCCGATGTGACCGCGCTGAAGGCGACGAAGTCGACGCCCGCGACGGTCGCCATCAGCCGGGCCAGGGTCGTCTTGCCCGTGCCGGGCGGGCCCCACAGGATCAGCGAGTGCAGCTGGCCGCGGTCGAGCGCTTCGCGCAGCGGCCGTCCCGGGCCGAGCAGCGCGTCCTGGCCGACGATGTCGTCGAGACGCCGCGGGCGCATGCGTTCGGACAGCGGCGTGCCGGCGACGGGCGCGGGGTCATCGGGAAAGAGCGAGCTCATGGCGAAGCGTCCGCGGAAAGACGGGCCGTGCGGCCGTGCAGCTCCCAGAGCAGCACGGCTGCGGTGGTGGCCGCGTTGAGCGACTCGATGCCGGGCCGCATGGGCAGGGTCAGACGCACGTCGGCGGCGTCGATCAGGTCGTCGGGCAGGCCGGCCCCCTCGCTGCCGATCAGGAGCAGCAGGGGGGCCGTGGCGTCGGCCGGCGACGGCGGACGGCCGCCACGCGCGGTGGCGGCGGCCACGCGCAGGCCGCGCGCCCGGGCCAGCGCCAGCGCCGTCGCCGACAGACCACGCGCTACCGGGACACGGAACGTGCTGCCCATCGCGGCGCGCAGGCATTTCCAGCCGCCGGGGTCGGCCGAGCCGTCGAGGACGAGCACGCCGCCCGCCCCGAAGGCGTCGGCGCTGCGGATGATGTTGCCAACGTTGCCGGGGTCCTGGACGTCGACGAGACCGACGAGCGGCGCGTCGGTCGGCGGCAGCGCGTCGATGGGCGCCGGCGCCCACCGCGCGAGCGCGACCATGCCGGTTGGCGTCCGCACCGGCGAGGTCGAGGCGAGCACATCGTCCGGCGCGTAGTAGATAGAAGGAAGGCGGTCTGCGAGCGCCGCGACGTCGCCGCGCCGCCGTTCGGTCGCGAGTACGCCGTCGATCGGCAGGCCGGCGGCAACGGCGTCGGCCAGCAGGTGCACGCCGTCGAGCAGGACGACGCCCGGTTCGCCCCGGCCGGCGGCGACCTGTCGGCATCGGCGCACGAACGGGTGCTGGCGGCTCGTGACGGTCGTCATGAAAGACAGCGTACAACCAACGCGAGCGGCCGTGCCGCAGCGCTGCCGGCGCGCGCGCTGCCGGATCCGCCCGCAGCTTCTGTGTTAGCCTCCACTGGTCACGACATGAAGGGACGACTGATTCGACGATTCGAGGAAGAAATCGCGCAGCTCGAGCGTGAACTGAAGCAGGAGCTGCCGAAGGAGATACAGCGGGCGCGCGAGCTGGGCGACCTGCGCGAGAACGCCGAGTACGCCGCGGCCAAGGAGCGCCAGCGCTTCGTCGAAGCCCGGGTCTCGATGCTGCGGATGCGCGTCTCGCAGATTCAGCTGATGAACCTGGACCGCATCCCGCGCGACCGGGCCGGCTTCGGGTCGAAGCTCACGCTGCGCGAAGGCGACCGTGAATTTCAGGTCGAGCTCGTCATGCCCGAGGATGCCGATCCGGATCGCGGCCTCGTCTCGGTCGCCTCGCCCATAGGCCGCGCGCTCGTCGGCCGCGAGGAAGGCGACGAAGTCGACGTCCCGACGCCCGGCGGCGTGAGGACGCTCGAAATCGTCCGCCTCGTGACTATCCACGACGAAGACGACCAGTAACCGCTCAGGCCGTGTCCATTGCTCCGCACTCGCCGCGACGACGCATCGGCGTCGTGCTGACCGGCTCGGGAACGGCAGGCGCCTACCACGCCGGTGTGCTGCGGGCGATTGCCGAGTCGGGCATCCAGGTCGACGTCATCGCCGCCCACGGGGCCGGTGTGCTCACCGGGCTGGCCGCGGCGATCGATGGCGGAGCGCGCATCTGGGATGCCGGCGGTCCGTGGACCGATCCGCGGCTGCGCCGCGCGTACCGGTTCCGGCCGGCGCTTGCGATTGCCGGATGGGCGCTGCTGGCGTGCCTTCTGCTGCTGCTGACCCCGCTCGTGGTGCTCGTGCTCGCCGCAGCGGCGTACGGGCTGGCCACGGTGGCCTCGCTCGTCGGGCTGACCGGCCTGGCCGCCACGATCGTCGGCTGGTACGCGGCGCTGCTCGGGTGGCTGTTCGATCCCCCGATGATGCCCACGATCGTGCCGCGGCTGCTCGTGCTTGGTGTTCTCGTCGTGGCGGGCGTGCTGGCCGTGGCGGCCGTCCGGGCCGTGCGCGCCGAACCGGCGCGGCGGCGCAACGCGGGGGCGTTCTGGTGGCAGCTGCTCGGCTGGCCGCTGGACGCCGCCGAGCCGTCGACGACGGCCGTAAGCGAGCTCTGGCGGCTCGTGCACGGCGCGGCGGGAGAGTCGCGACCGAACCTCGCCGAGCTCGGCCGGCGCTATGTGGACGTGCTGACCGACAACTTCGGACAGCCCGGCTTCCACGAAGTGCTCGTTGCGGTTCATGACCTGGACGCCGGCCGCGATCTCGTCGGCAGCGTGCTGTCGGCGTCGGGGCGGGCGGCCTTCGAACGACGCCGGCCGGGTGTCGACGACCGACAGGCCGAGATCGTCGACTTCACCGGGCCGCAGCGCGACGCGCTCGGCGCGTTCCTGGCCGGCGCCTTCCGGCTGCCGGTCGTCACGGCGCCGGCAGCCGTCGAGTTTGCGCCCGACAGCTACTGGCGCGGCGAGCGGCATCGCATCTGCGACCGTCCGGACCTTGCCGTGCGGCTCGTCGACGAGCTCGCGGCGCTCGGCATGGAGCAGATCGTCCTGGTGAGCGCCGCTCCGGCATCAGCCGGCCCGCACGCGCTGGTGTCGGCTCCGGTGGCACTGCGGACCCGGATGGGAGAGATCGTCCGGTCGTTCGAAGCGGCGGCGGCCACCGAAGCCGCCGTGGCCGCCCGCAGCCGCGGTATCCCGCTCGTCGTCGTGCGTCCCGATCACAATCCGGTGGGACCGTTCGACTTCGAGGGCGTCTACGACGAGCGATCGGACCGGCGCCGCACCGTGGCCGAGCTGCTCCAGCTCGGCTATGCCGACGCCTACCATCACCTGATCGAGCCGATGGTGGCGGCGGCCGAGACTCCCGACGCGCTCGCCTGAGTCGGCCGGTGGCGCGTCGCAGCGGAGGTCGTATGTCCCGACCCGATACGCGTCTCGTTCATGAAGGTGAAGGTCCGCGCGAGCAGGCACGGCCGGCAACGACCCCCATCTACCAGACGTCCACGTTCCTGTTCGAGAGTGCCGCGGCGCTCGAAGCGTTCAATGCCGGGAAGGGCGCCGGCTATCTGTATTCCCGCCACGCGAACCCGACTGTCGAGGCGGCCGAGGCGAAGATCGCGGCGCTCGAGGGAGCCGATGCCGCACTCGTGACGGCCTCCGGCATGGCGGCCACTTCGACGGCGCTCGTCGGGCTGCTGTCGGCGGGCGACGAGCTGGTGGTGAGCGCCGCGGTCTATGGCGGGACGGTCAAGCTCGTCACGGGCATCCTTGCGCGGTTTGGCGTGAAGGTCCGGCTCGTGCCGATCGCCGATGACCTCGCGGCGGCAATCGGCCCGTCGACGCGGGTCGTCTGGTTCGAGTCGCCGACCAACCCGACGCTCCGCTGCGTCGATATCGCCAGGGTGGTCGAGGCATGCCGCGCCCACGGGGCGACGTCGATCATCGACAACACCTTCGCGACGCCCCTCAACCAGCAGCCGCTCGCGCTCGGCGTCGATCTGGTGATGCACTCGGCGACGAAGTACCTCAACGGGCACAGCGACATCGTCGCCGGCGCGCTCGCGGGATCGGCGACGCTGATCGAGCGCCTGAGCGAGGCGCGCAGGATTCTCGGCGGTGTGCTGGATCCCGGCGCCGCCTACGCGCTTGCCCGCGGCATGAAGACGATGGGGCTGCGGGTCGCGCGGCAGAATGAGTCGGCGATGCGTCTGGCGCGCTGGCTCGAGGGCGATCCGCGGGTGCGCCAGGTGCTGTATCCGGGGCTGCCGTCGCATCCCGACCACGAACTGGCCTCGCGACAGATGCGCGGCTATGGCGGAATGCTGACTGTGGCCGTGCGCGGAGGCTACGAAGCGGCCTGCCGCGTGTTCGACCGCTTCGAGCTGATTGGCCGCGCGGCCAGCCTGGGTGGCATCGAAACGCTCTGCAGCATGCCGGTGCTCACCTCGCACTACGGCGTTGCACCCGAGGCGCTCGAGGCGGCGGGCGTGACCGACGACATGCTCCGAATCTCGGTCGGCCTCGAGGATGTCGAGGATCTCATCGCCGACTTCGACCGGGCGCTCGGGCCCTGACCCGGCGCGCCTTGACTTGGCCCGGGAAACGGCCTACTTTGCAGGTTCTCAGTACGAAAGCGAGGGCAGACGTGACTCAGAAGATTCTGATCATCGTGGGTGATGGTGGCGAAAGCTACGAGACCTGGTATGCGGTGCACCGCTTCCAGGAGGCCGGCTACGAGACCGTCGTGGCTGCGCCGTCGAAGCGTCGCCTGAACCTGGTCATTCACGACTTCGAGCCGGGATGGGATACCTACATGGAGCGGCCCGGCTACATCATGGAAGCGGACGCGACGTTCGCGGACGTCGATCCGAAGGATTTCGTCGGTGTGCTCTGCATCGGCGGCCGCGCGCCCGAATACCTCCGCAACAATCCGCGCGTCCTCGAGCTCGTCCGCACGTTCGACGAGCAGGGCAAGTGGATCTTCGCGATCTGCCACGGCGTGCAGCTGCCGGCGGCGGCGGGCATCATCAAGGGCAAGAAGCTGACCTGCTACGAGCACGTCCGGCTCGAGGCCGAGGCTGCCGGCGCGACCTGGCTCCGCGAGGACGCCGTGCGAGACGGCCGGCTCGTGACGGCGCCGACCTGGCGCGAGCATCCCGCGTTCTATCGCGAGGTGTTCGCCTGCCTGAACGAGAAGCAGCAGGTTTCCAGGGCTTCCTGATCGGGTGCGCGTCGATCGGTTCACGACATCGGCCGGCGATGTCTGGCCGTTCGAGGAGTCAGGAGAGGGCGCGCCGGTGCTCGCGCTGCACGGCGTGGGTGGCGGCGCGTACTTCTTCCGTGGTCTGCCGGCCCGGCTCGGGCCGGCGTACCGCATCGTGGCGACCGACCTGCCGGCGGGGCTCGACCCCGATGGTCGGGTCGCCCCGGCATCCATGGCGCAATGGGGCGACGGTATCGCCGAGCTGACCGGCGCCCTGTTCGATTCTCCCGTCGTGGTCGTCGGGCACTCGCTCGGCACCATCCTCGCGCTCGAACTCTGGCGACGACGCCCCGATCGGGTTCGGGCCCTCGTGTTCGTCGGCGGGCTGCCGGAAGTCCGGCCCGCCATCCGTGAGCGCCTCTCCGAGCGTGTGGCGGCGATCCGCGCTGCCGGCAGCATGGCCGGCTGGGGGCCCCGGATCTCGCCGGGTGTCTTCGCCAGCCGCGCGTTCCAGTCCGTGCCCGAGAGCATCGGCATGTTCGAGCGGCTGATCGAAGCGCATCACCCCGGCACCTACGTCCGCAACGTCGAGGCGCTCCTGGCCGCCTCGGCCGTCGACGTATTGTCGACGGTCACCGTGCCGTGCCTGTCGATCAGCGGGACCGAAGACGCCTACGCACCGCCCGACGACGTGGCGGCGTTCGTCGGGGCACTGGCGGTGCCGTGCCGCCGGGTGCTGCTCGACGACGTCGGCCACATGCCGTTCTTCGAGGCGCCCGAGACGTTTGCCGGGTCGGTCAGGGCGTTTCTGGAAAGCCTGCCGGCGCTGGGGCGGGACTGACTAGCGGGCGGTTCGCGCCTCGAGCCGGCCGCCTTCGCGCGTGGTTTCACGATCGCGGTCGCGCTCGCGCGATGAGCCCTCGGTGAGGAACGCTTCGGCCAGCTCCCCGATGCGCGCCGAGATGCCCACGCCCGACATGTCGCCGAACTTCGCGCGGAAGCGGTCCATCGGCACGACCGCCTTGGCCATCGCCCGATGGCCGCCCGCGCTGCCGATGTCGCCGAAGTTCGCCTTGACGAATTCGCCGGCGTTCCGCGTATAGCCGAGGTTCCGCACCGACAGGATGAACTGGTTGTTGACGATGCCCGAGACCATCGTCCACTTGACGTCCTCGACCTGCAGCAGGAAGTCGGCCGTGTAGGTGATGAGATCCTCGCGTGACGTCTCGCCGATGAAGGCCGAGAAGACGCGGTTGCGCAGCCGGCTCGCCGCCAGCGCGCGCGTGACGTGCTCGAGCCGCTCGAGCGTGATCTCGGCGCCCTCCATCTTGCGGATCATCGCGGCGTCGGCCAGCGGATAGAGGTACGAGAAGGCCTCGAGGTCGACCCGGTTCGTCTGCCGCGCGAAGAAGAGCGTGTCGGACTTGATGGCGTAGAGCATCGCCGTCGCCGTGCGCTCCGAGATGTTCGCGTCGACGGCGCGGAGGTGCTCGGTGAGGATCGTGCAGGTCGATCCGTAGTTGGCCCGGATGTCCTTGAACACCGACGTGTAGCCGGGCTGTTCCGGGTGGTGATCGATGACCAGGTCGACGCGGGGCAGCAGGCCGCCGAAGTAGTGCGGCTGGACGTCGACGGTGGCGATCCGGTCGAACGCGCCGAGCTCCTCGGGCGTGATCGTCTCGACCTGGATGTCGAGCAGATCGGCCATGCGGACGTTCTCGGGCCGCGTCACCCCCTCCATGGCGCCGATGATGGCCGTCTGGCGCGTCCGGCGCAGCACGTTGCGCAGCGCCAGGCCGGCGGCCATCGCGTCGGGGTCGGGCTCGTTGTGCAGCAGGATCAGGACCCGGTCGGCGTCGGCGAAGTAGCGCTGGTACTGCTGGACCCGGGCGCGGGTGAGCGACCGGCCGAGTTCCGTGGTGAGCGGCGCCGAGAGCAGTTCCGCGAGATCGAGGTGCGTCAGC
Organism: Acidobacteriota bacterium; assembly: GCA_003242705.1. Lineage (GTDB taxonomy): Bacteria > Acidobacteriota > Vicinamibacteria > Vicinamibacterales > SCN-69-37 > SCN-69-37. The sequence continues at coordinate 9,838 of QGVF01000052.1, read as the reverse complement.
TCGGGACAGACGCTGCGGAGCTCCTCGAAGTTGCGCCGCTGCGGGGCATTGCCGACGTGCAGAGCGTAGACCAGGCACCCGCCCGCGTCGCGGATCGCGCTGAAAATGCGCTTCAAGCCGCGCTTGCCGTTGTCTTCGACGATGACACAGGTATTGGGGGTGAGATCGACCCGGAGATACGAGTCGACCCGCCTGGGGTCGGCGACGGTGGCTGCAACACCGTCATCGACGAGACGCCGAGCCAGCGGGCGGCTTTCGATGAGGAACTCGATGTCGAAGACGCCAGACAGGACGCGATGGAGGGTCCTGATTACCAGCTCGTCCTGACAGACGGCCAGCGCACGCACACTTCGGATTATAGGTGAAGACGATCGGGGTGGCCACCGCGAAGCGCGGATTCCGACCGCCGCCCGCGTAGAATCGACCGATGTTCGTCCCGCTCCGCCCCGTTGTCGCTGCGGCGGCGGCTGCCGCGGCCATGCTGGCCGGGCCGGCGGCGCCGGCGGCCGGCCAGGTCTACCGCGCCCGCGCCGATCTCGTGCAGCTGCCGGTTCTCGTCACCGACCGGCGCGGCGAGCCGGTGCGCGGCCTGACGGCCGCCGACTTCGAGATCCTCGACGGCGGCCAGGCGCGGCCGGTCCTGACGTTTGCCGAGGGCGCCCCCGTCGGCGACTCCGGCGTCCCGCTGTATCTGGGTATCCTGCTCGACCGCAGCGGCAGCATGGAGCAGGACGCGCGCGAGGCGGCCAGGGCGGTCGTCGATCTCGTCGAGTCGATGCCGGAGGCGGTCGACGTCACGCTCGTGGAGTTCGACACGTCGGTCAGGACGAGTCGCTTCGCGCCGGCCGACTACCCGCAGCTGTTCGCGCGCGTGCGGGAACCGTGGCCGCCGGGCCGCGAGACGGCGCTGTTCGAGGCGATCGCGCGGTACGTGGACGGGGCGGCCGGGCGTGACGGGCTGCACCTGCTGCTCGTCTTCACCGACGGAGGCGACTCCGGGCGGGGGCTCAACGTCGACGACCTGCTCGGCCTGCTCGAGGTCTCGAACGTCCTGATGCACGCCATCGTCTATCTCGAGCACGAGCCGCTCGGCCACCTGCGCGCGCGCCACCGCTACATCATGACGACGCTCGCGGAGCGGACCGGCGGGGAGGCGTTCTTCCCGTCGGCGCGGGGCGACGTGGCGCGCATCGCGGCGCGGATCCGCGACCTGATGGCGGCACGCTACACGCTCGGCTACGAGCTGCCGCCCGACGCGCAGCCCGGGCAGTTCCGTGAGGTGCGGGTGCGGCTGGTCGATCCGGCCCGCCGCCAGCTGCGGGTCCGGACGCGTGCAGGTTACGCCGTTCCCGCCCCATAATGGGTTGTTTGCACGCATGTCCGACCGCTTCAGCCTTGTCACCGATTTCGAGCTCCGCGGCGACCAGCCGCACGCCATCGACCAGCTGGTCGAGGGGCTCCGCCGTGGCGACAAGGCGCAGGTGCTGCTCGGCGTCACCGGCTCGGGCAAGACGTTCACGATGGCGCAGGTGCTGGCGCGCGTGAACCGGCCGGCGCTCGTCATGGCACACAACAAGACGCTCGCCGCCCAGCTCTACCAGGAGTTCCGCCGCTTCTTCCCGCACAACGCGGTGGAGTTCTTCATCAGCTACTACGACTACTACCAGCCCGAGGCCTACATGCCGGCCACCGACTCGTACATCGAGAAGGAGGCCATCATCAACGAGGAGATCGACCGGATGCGGCTCTCGGCCACCCGGTCGCTCTTCGAGCGGCGCGACGTGCTGATCGTCGCGAGCGTTTCCTGCATCTACGGCCTCGGCTCGCCCGAGGCCTACTACGGCCTGATGGTGCCGGTCGAGCGGGGCAGCACGCCGGGCCGCGATGCGCTGCTGCGCTCGCTCGTCGAGATCCAGTACGAACGCAACGACTACGACTTCGCCCGCGGCACCTTCCGCGTCCGCGGCGACATCGTCGAGGTCTATCCGTCGTACGACGACGTGGGGCTGCGGATCTGCTTCTTCGGCGACGAGATCGACGAGATCGTCTCGTTCGATCCGCTGACGGGGCAGGAGGTGCGGCGGCACGAGCGGACGGCCATCTACCCGAAGTCGCACTTCGTCCTGCCGCGCGCGCGGACGAAGGCGGCCATCGAGGGCATCAAGGCCGAACTGGCCGAGCGGGTGGCCGAGCTCGAGGCGCAGGGACGGCTGCTCGAGGCGCAGCGCCTGCACCAGCGCACGATGTTCGATCTCGAGATGATCCGCGAGATCGGCTACTGCCACGGCATCGAGAACTACTCGCGGCACCTGTCGGGCCGCGCGCCGGGTGAGCCGCCGCCGACGCTGCTCGATTACCTGCCGCCCGACGCGATCATCATCGTCGACGAGAGTCACCAGACCGTGCCGCAGATCCGCGGGATGTACGCCGGCGACCGATCGCGCAAGGAAGTGCTCGTCGAGTACGGGTTCCGCCTGCCGTCGGCGCTCGATAACCGCCCGCTGAACTTCGAAGAGTGGGAGCAGCGCGTCGGGCAGGTGATTTACGTCAGTGCCACGCCCGGACCGTACGAGCTGAAGCAGACCGGGGGCGTGATCGTCGAGCAGATCATCCGGCCGACGGGCCTGCTCGACCCGGTCATCGAGGTGCGGCCGGTCAAGGGACAGGTCGACGACCTGCTCGGTGAGATCCGGACCGTCGTGGCCCGGGGCGAGCGCGTGCTCGTCACCACGCTCACCAAGCGCATGGCCGAAGACCTGACGCAGTACTATCAGGAGCTCGGCGTCCGCGTGCGCTACCTGCATTCGGACATCGACGCGCTCGAGCGCGTGCAGATCCTGCGGGATCTGCGCCTCGGCGCGTTCGACGTGCTCGTCGGCATCAACCTGCTGCGCGAAGGGCTCGATCTGCCCGAGGTGTCGCTCGTGGCCGTGCTCGACGCCGACAAGGAGGGGTTCCTGCGATCGGCCGGGGCGCTCATCCAGACGATTGGCCGGGCGGCGCGCAACGTGAACGGCCGCGCCATCCTGTACGCCGACGTCATCACCCGATCGATGCGGCAGGCCATCGACGAAACGGAGCGGCGACGCCGGGTGCAGGAGGCCTACAACCGCGAGCACGGCATTACGCCCGCCTCCATCGTGAAGGACATCGACAGCGTGCTTTCGTCAGTCTACGAACGCGACTACGTCACGATTCCGGCCGAGCCCGACGAGCGGAATCAGTACCGCACGGCCGCCGAGCTGGCTGCCGCCATTGCCGATCTCGAACGGCAGATGCGCGACGCGGCGGCCAACCTCGAGTTCGAACGCGCCGCTGAGCTGCGCGACCGGCTGCGGCGGCTCCGCAGTCCGGCCGACCCGGTGCTGGCTGCAGGAGGACGGGAGGGTGTGGCGTGATCGCACCCGTCGAGTGGATCAAGAGCGCGCTGCTCGAAGTCCAGGAGTACCTCCGGCTCACCGGGCAGGTGGCCCGCGGCACCGTTTCACGTCCCTTCTACGTGCGCGACCTGGTCATGCAGCTCGAGCTGATCGGCATCGGGTCGCTGACCGTCGTCGTGCTCACGGGCGTGTTTACCGGCATGGTGCTCGCGCTGCAGACCGGTCTGACGCTCGATCAGTTCGGCGCGCGTTCGGTCGTCGGCCGGCTCGTGAGCGCGTCGATGGTGCGTGAGCTCGGTCCCGTGCTGACGGCGCTGATGGTCACCGGCCGCGTCGGGTCGGGCATTGCCGCCGAAATCGGGTCGATGGTCGTCACCGATCAGGTGGCCGCCCTGCGATCGCTCGGCACCGATCCGATCCGCAAGCTCGTCGTGCCGCGCGTGCTGGCCGGGACGATCATGGTGCCGATCCTGACCGTCATCGCCAACGGCGTCGGGATGCTCGGCGGCCTGGTGATTTCGGTCACCCAGCTGCGCGTGGCCGGCAGCGTGTACTGGAGCAACGTGGTGCAGGGCCTGTTCATGCCCGACATCTGGATGGGGCTGACCAAGCCGGTCATCTTCGGCTTCGCGCTCGTCTCGATCGGCTGTCACGTCGGCCTGCGCACGCGCGGCGGCACGCAGGGCGTCGGTCGGTCCACGACGAACTCCGTCGTCGCCGCGTCGGTTGCCATTCTCGTGCTCGACTTCCTGATCACGAAGCTCCTCATGAGCCTGCTCTACTGACGTGGAACCGCTCCTGACGCAGACGGCAGAGCGCCCCGTGCGCGCGAATCGGACCGACGAGCCGGTGATCGTCTTCCGCAACGTGTGGCTCGCGTTCGACGATCACGTCGTCCTGCGCAACGTGAGCTTCACGCTGCTGCCCGGGCGGCTGAAGGTCTTCCTGGGCGCGAGTGGCGCGGGCAAGTCGACGATCCTGCGCATCATCCTCGGCCTGCTCAGGCCCGACGACGGCGAGGTGTACGTGCTCGGCCATCGGGTCGATCAGATGAGCGAGTCGGACCTGATGGCCGTTCGCGCGCATCTCGGCATGGTGTTCCAGGAAGGGGCGCTGTTCGATTCGTTGACCGTGGGCGAGAACGTCGGGTACCGCCTCTATGAAGAGCTGAGAGTGCCGCCCGACGAGGCCGACGCGCGCGTGGCCGAGGTGCTCGGCTTCGTCGGGATGGCCGACTACATCGATCGGATGCCGGCCGAGCTGTCGGGCGGCCAGCGGCGCCGGGTCGCCATTGCCCGCGCGATGATCACCCGGCCGCGCATCCTGCTGTACGACGAGCCGACGACCGGTCTCGACCCGATCACCGCGCTCACGGTCGACGACGAGATCATCAAGCTGCGGGACCTCGAGGGGGTCAGCAGCATCCTGGTGACGCACCAGCTGCGGGACGCCTTCTACATCGCCGAGCACGAAGCCGTGCAGACCGGCGACCGCGTCCGTTTCCGGCCGGTTTCGCCCGAGCGTGCCGGCAACACCGAGTTCCTGATGCTGAAGGAAGGCGAGGTCGCCTTCGAGGGGACCGCCGACGAGCTGCGCAGAACATCCGACCCGTACCTGCGGGCGTTCCTGTCGTAGTCCGTCGCTTCATCGGGCGCAGCCGGGCGCTGCGCCATAATCGAACCCTATGCCACGCACACGTTCACTGGCCTGGTCGGAGCTGAAGATCGGAATCGTCGGAGTAGTGGCGTTCGCGCTCCTGGCGACGATCGTCGTCGCCATCACCGGCGAGACCGGATTTTTCGTCAAGCGCTACCCGCTCAAGGCCCGCTTCACCAACGTGCAGGGCCTGAAGCCGGGAGCCGTCGTCCGGCTGAGCGGCAAGGAGATCGGCACGGTCGAGGCTGTCGAATTCGCCGGGGCGGCCGTCGAGGTGCACTTCCAGGTGCTCGAGTCGCTGCGACCGGTCATCACCGACCGGGCCGTGGCGCAGATCGGTTCGCTCGGCCTGCTCGGCGAACCGGTCGTCGACATTACGGCTGCCGAGGGCGGCACGCCGCTCGACGATTACGCCTACGTGCAGACGAGCGCGCTCACCGGCGGGTTTGCCGACGTGACGGCGACGGCCACGACCACACTGCAGCAGGTCGAGGGGCTGCTGGCCGACGTGCGGGACGGCCGGGGCACACTCGGGCGGATCCTCACCGACGAGTCGCTGTTCAACGAGATGCAGGCGTTCATCGCGTCGGCGGCGAACGTGACGCGGGCGCTGCAGGACGGCGAGGGGACGCTGGGCGCGCTCCTGAAGGATCCGGCCGCCTACCAGTCGTTCCGTGCCTCGCTCGAGAACCTGCAGACGATGACGGCGCGCATCAACGAGGGACAGGGCCCGCTTGGCCGGCTGATTGCCGACGAGGCCATGGGACGCTCGCTGGCGAGCACGACCGAGAACCTGTCGAACCTGACCGGCCGGCTGTCGCGCGGCGAAGGCACCGCGGGCAGGCTGTTGACCGACCAGGAATTGTACGACCGGCTGAACGCGATGGCCCGGAACCTGAACACGCTGACGGCCGGGATGGCCGAAGGCGAGGGGACTGCCGGACAGCTGCTGCGCGACGGGGAGCTTTATGAGAACATGAACCGCGCGGCCGTTGAGCTGCGCGATCTGCTTGCCGAGATCCGGAAGGATCCGCGCAAGTACCTGAACGTGAGAGTCAGCATCTTCTAGCAGGGGGGACCACATGGCACAGCAAGGCAACTCGGGCAGCGTGTTCCTGGCGTTCCTGATCGGCGCGGCCGCTGGTGCCGCCGTGGCGCTGCTGTACGCGCCGGCCCCGGGCGAGGAGACGCGGCGTAAGCTCGCCGAGAAGGCGCGCGAAAGCCGTGAGCGTGCCGACGAGCTGAGCCAGAAGGGCCGCGAGTTCGTCCATCGCCAGCGCGAGCACCTGTCGGCGGTCGTCGACAAGGGGCGCGAGAAGGGCCGCGAGGTCGTCGAGCTCGGGCGCGAAGCGGTGGAGAAGGGGCGCGAGGCCGTCGAGCGCGGCCGCGAGGCGTTCGAAGAGGCCCGGAAGGAGAATCTGTGAGCGACTACTCGGGCCTCTTCCTCGGGATGATGGCCGTGTCGCTGGTGGTCATGGCCGCCGTCCAGATCGGCCTCATCATCGTGGCGATCCGCGTCGGGCGGCAACTGACGGCGACCACATCGCAGATCCAGCAGGAGATCCGCCCGCTCGTCGAGGAGGCGCGGCTCGTCACTCACAAGGCGGGAGCGCTCACCGACGAGGCTACCCGCGTGCTCACCCTGGCAAACCTCCAGGTCCAGCGGGTCGATCAGTTCATGGCGACGACGACGACCCAGCTCGATCGCACGCTGGGAGTCATCCAGAACGTCGTGGGCGGCCCGGTGGGACGCGGCATGGCGGCAATCACCGCCTTCCGCGCGGCCATGTCGGTCGTCCGCGACTGGCGCGTGCGGCGGCGTCGGCACTCACACGACGAGGAAGACGCGCTCTTCGTCGGCTGATCAGCTGGCATTTTCGGGCCGGATTGCTGTAAGCTGTTCCGGCACTGATCGGTTGGGCGCTTGGCTCAGTTGGTAGAGCATCGCCTTCACACGGCGGGGGTCAGTGGTTCGAGTCCACTAGCGCCCACCAACCTTTCATCCTCTTCCTGACTTCTTTCAGGCAGGACAAAGGCGCGTTGCACTTCAACCCGGCTGAACGGCCAGGGGTGCGTGGACGCGCACGGCGTCTGAGCGCGGCGCTGGGCCGGGCAGCGTGCCCGTCCGCTACGCGCCGGGCGGGGTGACGATCTCGAGCGGCGGATCCTGCCGGACGAGGCGCACCGGCGGCTCGTCCGGGCCCATGGCATGGCCGGCGGCGCGCGTCCGGCACCGGATCGTCAGCGGCCAGCCGAACTGCTCGGCCGCGGCCTCGATGGCGCGGACCTTCCCGCTCCGCTCGTCGGGGTCACTGATGACCAGCAGACCGCCGTCGGCGGTCCGGCAGACGAGGCGCCGGTGCGACGGCGAGTCAACGTTGGCTGTCTGGTCGATGCCGGTGAGCGTCACGGTCTCGAGGCCGGACGCAGTGGACTGCCGCGCATCGGCCGATTCCACGGAAATCATGTCGAGCTCGGGCCACATGCCCTGAGGCCCAAGCAGAGGTCGTGCCACGACAGGGGTCGCCGCAGACACCGGGTTGCGGTATGGCCGGCCGACGTCAGCTGCCCGAATCGTGGGCTGTTGGCGCGAAATCGACACCCCGGCAGGGCGGTCAGGTGCCGTAGAGGCGATCGCCGAAGTCGCCGAGGCCGGGCAGGATGAACTTCTGCGCGTTGAGCTCGCGGTCGACCGCCGCGGTGAAGATCGGCATGTCGGGATGGACCTGCCGGACCGCGGCGATGCCTTCCGGCGCGGCCACGATTGACAGCAGCCGGACGTTGCGCCCGCCGGCCGCGTGCACGAGGTCGATCGCCTTGCGGGCGCTGCCACCCGTGGCCAGCATCGGATCGACGACGAGCACCGTTGCCGCCGGGCTGATGGCCGGCAGCTTCAGGTAGTACTGCGACGCGACGGCCGTGGCTTCGTCGCGCTGCAGGCCGACGTGCCCCATGCGCGCGTCGGGCAGCAGCTCGAGCACGACCTCAGCCATGACCAGCCCGGCCCTCAGCACCGGCACGACGACGACGTCGCCGTCGAGCGAAGGACCGGTGGCCGGCTCGAGCGGCGTCATCACGGTGCGGGGCGACGTCGGCAGGTCGCGCGTCGCTTCGATGGCAATGAACAGGCTGAGGCGCTGGGCGAGGCGACGGAAACGGCTGGGGCAGGTCGATGCGTCGCGCAACCGAAGCAGCGCGTGTTGTGCAATGGGATGGTCGACCAGGTGCACCGGCACGTAGGCACTATACACAAGAAGCGGCTAGAATCCGGTCCGTGCTGCCGACCCTTCCCGTCCTGCTCGACGAGGCAACGGTCCGTGCGCGGGTCAACGACCTGGCGCGGCAGATCCGGCGCGATGCGGGGGACGGGACGCCCGTTCACTTCGTGTGCGTCCTCAAGGGCGCGTTCGTCTTCCTCGCCGATCTGATCCGCGCCTGCGAGGGACCGTCGAGCTGCGACTTTCTCGGGGTCGCCAGTTACGGCGACGGCACCTCCTCGTCGGGGCAGGTCCGATTGACGAAGGACCTCGACCATCCGCTCAACGGGCGCTATGTCGTCCTGGTCGAGGACATCGTCGATACGGGACTGACGCTGAGCTATCTGCTCGAGATCCTCGCGGCGCGCCAGCCGGCCGTCCTCCGGACGGCGTGCCTGCTGAGCAAGCCGGCCCGGCGCGAGGTCGAGGTGACGGTCGACTACGTCGGATTCGAGATCGAGGATCGCTTCGTGGTCGGCTACGGCCTCGACCACGCCGAGGCCTGGCGCAACCTGCCGTACATCGGCGTCATGCAGGAGCAGGGGTGACGTGGCGACGCTGCGCTTCCACCTGATTGCCGAAGCCGAAGCCCGACAGATTCCCGAGGGCGCCACGGTCGAGCTCGAGCCGGGCGGCCACGTCACGCCGCTGGCGCGCGACACGCTCGCGGCGCGCCGGATCACGGTGGTGCCGGCGGGCACGACGGACGCCGCGATTCCCGACGATCTCGCGCCGGCCTGTCCGGTCACTCGTGTTGCCATTGCGGGTGATCACACCAGCCTGCCCCTGAAGACGGCGCTGGTGCGTCACCTGCGGAGTCAGGGCGTAGCCGTCGACGATCTCGGCAGCGACTCGACCGACCCGGTGGACTATCCGGATCTGGCGATCCGCGTCGGGCGCGCCGTCGCGCGCCGCGAGGTCGACGGCGGCATCGTCATCGACGGATCGGGCCTGGGATCGGCGATGGCGGCGAACAAGGTCCGCGGCGTGCGTGCCGCGATGTGCTCGACGCCAACGCTGGCGCGCTACGCGCGCGAGCACATCGGCGCCAACGTCCTGACGCTCGGGGCGACCCTGCTGACGCCCGACGACGCCATCGCCATCGTCGATGTCTGGCGGACGACGGCCATGCGCGAGCCGCGATACCTGCGGCGGCTGCTCAAGGTGCAGCGGGCCGAGGAGGGGCGATGAGCGATCGCGTCCGCGTCGACCTCGCGCGCCTCGTGGCGTTCGTCGTCGAGGAGGTCATCGCCCGGACGCACGGTGCTGCAGAGGGCGTGCCGGGTCTGCGTGGCGCGGCTTCCGTCGGCCGCCGCCGCGGTGGCGCGTCGCGGCTCGCGGACGCCACAGGTGGGGCCACGACCGGCGTGCCGCGCACGGCGGCCGAGGTCGCCCGGTTCATCGATCACACGCTGCTTCGACCCGACGCCTCACGCGACGACATCGACAGGTTGTGCCGTGAGGCCGTCGAGCATGGTTTCGCGACGGTGTGCGTCAACCCCGTGTGGGTGCGTCATTGCGCGGCGCGCCTCGAGGGTTCTGGCG
>QGVF01000051.1 GCA_003242705.1 Acidobacteriota bacterium | reverse complement strand
CCTCGTCGCACGGCGCGTTTCATCGGGCGCTGAACCGGCTCTACGAGACCACGCCGGGTGACGCCCAGGCGCCCGACCCTCCCCGGCCCGCCGCGGCCGCCACGGTCACGACCGCCGACGGGCCGCACGGCTATGTCTCGCTGCTCGGCCTGACGAGCGTCGAGCTGCCGGAGCTGCTCCGTGCAGTCGACGCCGGTCTGCCGGTGCGGGTGTTCGATACGTTCGTCGAACGGACGGGACTGCCGGAATCCCGCGTCTGCGAGCTTGCCGACCTGTCGCCGGCCGTGCTGGCGGGCCGCCGTGCCCAGGGGCTGTTCACGCGCGACGAATCGGATCGGCTCGTCAGGGCGGCGCGCGTCGTCGCGGCGGTGCTGTCGGTGTTCAAGGGCGATCGCCGGATGGCGGCCGCGTGGCTGACGAGTGCCCAGCCGGCACTCGGTGGCGGCGTGCCCATCGAGATGGCACGCACCGAGCTCGGCGCGCGCGAGGTCGAGCGGCACCTCGCACAGCTCGGCTGACCCGCGGCCCGTCGCACCGCGGCGGGCTTCAGTCGACGCCTTCCGACGTGACCCGCTCGCGCAGGCTGCGCTCGAGCTCGCGCGCCGACGGGTTGCGCACCACAATCGACACACGGCGGTTGCGCGGATCGAACGGATCGTCAGGGACGCGGAGATCGGTGTCGGCAAACCCCCGGACGGCACTGATCTGGTCGGGCCGCAGCCCGGCGGCCAGCATGACCCGCCGCGCAGCATTGGCGCGGTCGGTCGACAGCTCCCAGTTCGTGTACATCTGGCTGTTCCCCGCGTACGGGCGACTGTCGGTGTGGCCCTCGATGACCACGTCGTTCTGGAAGGCCGAAATCTCGCGCCCGATGATCGACAGGATGCGCTCGCTTTCACCCCGCAGCACGCTGCTGCCGCTGTCGAAGAAGCTCGATCCGTTGTGGTCGACCAGCTCGATCCGGAGCCCCTCGGTCGTCACCGCGAACTCCACCTGATTGCGCAGCTGCGCGAAGCCGGGCAGCCGAGACAGACCTTCGTGAATCCGCGTCGCGGCCCGGACGAGCGCCTCGCGCTCGGCCTCGAGCTGTCCATTGAACCGGCGATTGACGATCGGCGTTCCCGCGCTGTCGATGCCGCCGTTGCCGGAAGCAATGATGCTGTTCGACCGCTGGAAGGGCAGCAGCCCGGGCTCCTGGAAGTAGCCTGCCACCGCGTCGCGAATCCGGCTGTCCTGCGCGGCCAGCCACATGACGAGGAAGAAGGCCATCATCGCCGTCACGAAGTCGGCGTAGGCCACCTTCCACGCACCGCCGTGATGAGAGCGCTCCTCCCTCCGTCGCCGGACGATGATCGTGGGCTGGTCCCTGGTGCGCATGCCGCGATCAGGCCGCCGCCGCAGACGCCTCGGTACGTGCGCCGCGGCACAGCTTTTCGGTCTCGTCGAACGACGGACGCACGTCCTCGGGAATCACGCGCCGCGCGAACTCCACGGCAATGGCCGGCGCGAAGCCCTTGTGCACCGCGAGGATGCCGGCCTTGATGCAGTGATCGACCTGCAGCTCCTGGTCGACCCGGTGCTCGAGCGCCGTCGCGATCGGCTGGAAGAACCCGTACGCGAGCAGGATGCCGAGGAAGGTCCCGACCAGCGCAGCGCCGACCTTGTGGCCGATCTCGGCGGGTGGGCCGTCAATCGCCTGCATCGTCACGATGACGCCGAGCACGGCCGCGACGATGCCGAGTGCCGGCATCGCGTCGCCGATCTTCGCGATGGTGTGCGCCGGCGCGAGCGCCTCGCGGCGCCGCACTTCCAGGTCCTCGTACATCAGGGTCTCGAAGTCGTGCGGCGAAATGCCGCCGACGATGATCACGCGCGCCGAGTCGGCGAGGAAGGCCAGCGATCCGTGGCGCGCCAGGAATCGCGGGTACTTCGACAGAATGCTGCTCTGCCTCGGGTCGTCGAGGTGCGGCTCGAGCGCCATCACGCCGGTGGCCTGCACCACCCGGAAGAGCTGGTACAGCATGACCAGCAGGTCGGCGTAGTCCTGGCGCCCGGGCGGCGCCGTGAACAGCCGTTTGAGCTGGGCGACCAGCTCCTTCAGGATGGCCACCGGCGTCCCCGCCAGCAGCACGCCGATCGCGGCGCCGACGATGATGAGGTACTCCGAGGGCTGAAGCAGGATGACGAGGTGCCCGCCGTGCCAGACGTACCCGCCGAGCACGCACACCACGACCGCAATCAGCCCGGCAATCAGCAGCATTCCGAACGGTCTCCCGACACCGGTCCCACGAGCCGACGGGTGTCGGATTGACGACACCGGCGCCGTCCCCTGAATCGGCTGTCCCCCCGGGTTCTTGAACTTCCGACCGGCGGGCACGTGCCTTGCTCAATCGGGGCGACAACGACGACCGTCCGGCCGCAAGCATCCGGATTGCACGGTTCGTCACGCGATTGCAGGTCGCTCGGCCGTCACGGTGTCGGCCGACCGGCTGCAGCAGCAGGTTCCGTTCGAGGATGTCTCACGAGCTCGCGTCCACTCTCGAAACAGCCGGGCCACCGGCAACGCAGGCGCCCCGCCAGCCTGCATCGGCAGCGCGTGGCGCCGGACCCGACGTCGAGTGGACGTGGGCAGCAGACCTGCTCCACCCCGCGCGCCTCGATCTCGTCGTCAAGTACCTGTACTTCCAGGCCGTCCGACGCGGACGCGAGCACGTCGAGCCCCACGTCGTCCGGCTCTACGAGCGGCACATCGCACGACGGACGGGCGGCATCGAAGACGCCAAGCGGACCGTCGACGACTACCGTGCTGCCGCCCGCCGGCTGCTCCGATCGATCGAAACCTCCGGCTTCGACGCCGACTGTGCCGTCCCGATTGGGGCAAACGGCCTCCCCTGTGACGGCGCTCACCGCATCGCCGCGTGTCTGGCCACCGGCCGTCGAACTGCTGTCCGGAGGGTGAATGCTCCCGGGCACGCCTGGGACTTCGAATGGTTCCGTACCCGGGAATTCGAAGCCGCCGACCTCGACGTCGTCGTCCGCACGTACGCGCAGCTGTCGGACAGCGTCGTGGCCTTCGTCTTCTGGAGCCCGGTGGCGCACGCCTGGCCGGCCATGCTCGAAGAGATCGCGGGACGCGGGGGCATCGTCGGCTGGCGCGATGTGCGAGTGGAGCCCGACGATCTGCCGTCGCTCGTCCACGACATCTACGCGTGGACACTCGGCCCGAAGACGTCGCCACAGATCGAACAGAAGGCCCTTGCGCTTGCGCGTCAGCCGCAGCACCTGCGGTTCGTGCTGGTCGACCCGGGACGGACGGCCCTCGCACGTGGCCTGGCGTCGTGGGCGGCCGACGTCAAAGCCGACCTCCGCCGTCTCGCCGGCCGTGGCCCCGACGACTTCTTCGACACGGTCCACGCCACCGACTCCGCCGCGGAAGCGCGATACCTGACCACCCTGCTGCTCGACGGCCGCGCCCTCGGCCGGCTGTCATCTGAGCGGCGCCGGACGATCCGGCCGGAGCTGCTCGACTGGCTCGATGCGTACCGCTCCGCCCTGCTCGCCAACGGTGTGCATCCCGATCAGGCCTGCGTGGTCGGCAGCGCCGTCCTCGAGGTGATCGGTCTGCGCGAAGCCACTGACATCGACTGCATCGTCGTCGACGGCATCCGCCGCGCGCGCTTCCACAACGGCATCACGGCCATCGGACCGCACGCCGACGTCGTGACGGCCGGCTATCACCGTCGCATCGACGGCGCGCCGATCGTGCCGGACGACGAGATCATCGCCGACCCGCGCCACCACTTCCTGTTCCGTGGGCTGAAGTTCGCCAGTCCTGAACTCGTCATCGACCGCAAGCGCCAGCAGGATCGCCCGAAGGATCGCGCCGACGTGAAGCTCTGGGAAGCGCGCGCGACCGACAGAGCCCCGGCCGTCGTCCGCGAAGCCACTCGCTGCGTCGTGGCCTGGGATGCCTCACCAATCGATCCCGTGCGTCAGGCCGAGTGGCTGGCGCTGGCCGGCGCCGTCGCGCAGCACGATGCCCGGCTCGTCGTCGCCGGCGCGCCGCGCGTTCCCGCGTGCTTCCCGCTGCCGGGCATTGCGGGACCGCTGCCGACGGACGAACTGCCGTCCGACGTTCCGCCCGACGCCGATCCGCTCGCCACGCTCGCGCAGGCCGGCATCGATGGCGCCGCGCTGCTCGAGCTCGACGCCGTGCACCGCGCCCGCCCGGCACACCCGGGTATGGCCATCGGCCGCCTCGCCATGCTCGCGAGAACCTGCGAGTGGATGCGGGAGTGGCTGGAGGCGCTGGCACCAGCGGCAGTCCTGATCCCCACACCGACGCCGACCGCGGTCGAACACCTGCTCGAATCCGCTGCCCGTGCGTGCGGCATATCCGTCGTGCGCGAGCCGTCCGCGCTCGACGACCTTCTCGCCACCACCCCGGCGCCGACCGCGCGTCGGCGGGTGTCGCTCGATCGCGTCTGCCGCAGGGCGAGCGAATGGACTGTGCTCATCCGACGTGCTGCCGCCGCCGACGCACTCGAGGCTCGAGCACGCATGGCCGAGACGCTGGCCGCCGAGCTGCCGCGACACCGGGCGGCGGTCGCGGTGCTTCGAGCGGCACTCGCCGGCCGCGACATCTGGATCTGGGGCGCCGGTGCGGCTGGCCGGACCACGCTTTCCTGGCTCGCCTCGCTCGGCATCGAACCGCGCGGCGTGGTCGACAGTGATCCGCTGAAACACGGCCGCCGCTTCGGTCCCGCGTCGATCGACCCGCCCGACGTGCTGCACGCGGCCCGGACCAGCGGCCGCCCGCTCGTGGTCGTCGCCTCGATTCACGCCGACGCCATCACCGGCGAGCTGGCCTCACACGGCTGGCCCGACGACGACATCGTGACCGCACCTCTGCACACGTGACGGAAGACGCCATGGCCACCACACTGCAGCTCGACGCTCCAGCCGACGTTTCGACGTACCGCGACCATCTCCTCCCGCTCATCGCGGGATGGCGGAAACGATCGGCGCGGGTTGCCATCTTCGGCACCGGCCCGCACACGGGCGATCTGCTCGACATCGTTCCGGAGCTCGAAGACCTGCCGATCGCCGCCTACGTGGAGAGTTCGGCCGATGGTTCGGCGACCTACCGCGGACGACCGGTCGTTCCGCTCGCGGCAATCGAGGATGTCGCCGACGTCGTCGTCTGTTCCTCGTACTCGCGCGAGGCGGAACAGCTGCGCGCGCTCGACGGATACCGCGTGCAGGTGTATCCCTCGCGGTGCCCTGCCCCGGCGCCGGCCCGCGACGAGCTGCCCGCGTTCCTGCATGTTCCGACCTTCGGCTATCCCGTCATCGTGAAGCCGCCGGCCGGCGCCCGGTTTACGGCCATCGATGCGCTGTTCGAGCGCGATCTCGACCGCTTTCGCGCCGGGCTCGAGACGCTCGCGCCGTTCTTCGGCGAGCTGGCCGACATTCCCGACGAAGCCGTCGACGCGATCACGCCCTACTGGAACAACGGCTACTTCTACGGCGACGACGCCCGCGTGGCCTACGCGATGGTCCGGGCACACCGGCCGGCCCGCATCGTGGAGATCGGCGGCGGCAATTCGACGAAGTTCATGCACCACGCAATCGTCCGCAACGGCGGCGGCACCGACATCATTTCGGTCGACCCGATGCCGCGCGGGCCGATTGACGACCTCTGCGCCGAGGTGATCCGCCAGCCGCTGCAGCGCGTGGATCCCGCCGTCTTCGATCGCCTCGAGCCGGGCGACGTTCTCTTCATGGACGGGACGCACCAGGTGTTCCGTGGCACCGATACGGTCACGTTCTTCCTCGACGTGCTGCCGCGGATCCGCCCGGGCGTCCTCGTACACGTGCACGACATCACGCTGCCGGCCGACTACCACGACGAGTTCGCCGATCGCTACTACGCGGAACAGTACGTGCTCGCCGGCATGCTCCTGGGCGGCGCGCTGTGCCGCACCACGCTTCCGGTTGCCTGGCTGAACGAGCGCGGCCTGCTCACGCGCGGCGGCGGAAGCTTCTGGATGGAGAGGGTGTGAAATGACGATGCAGGCGACGCAGGACGATATTCTCGAAGCGGTCTCGGCGCTGCCGCAGGACTGGCACGGCGTCGGCACGATGCTCCGCTCAGTGCTCGCCGCGATCGCGCGGCATACGGGCGGGCGGCTCGTGCGGTCGGCCGAAACCGGCACCGGCAAGACCACGCTGCTGCTGTCGCACCTGAGCGAGCGGCACACGGTGTTTGCCGTCGACTACGGGCGAAGCCTGAGCGTCACCCGCCAGAGCCCGCTGCTGCGGCGCGAGCGCGTCGAGTTCGTCGAGGGTCCGACGCAGCGGACCCTGTTCCAGTACCGGTTCACCGAGCCGCTCGACTTCGTCCTGATCGACGGCCCCCACGCCTATCCGTTTCCCCAGATGGAATACTGGGCGTTCTATCCGCACATCCGCGAAGGCGGGCTGCTCGCAATCGACGACATCCACATCCCGACCATCCGCCACCTGTTCGATTTCCTCTGCGAGGAGCCGATGTTCGAGCTGGTCGAGGTCGTCGAAGCCACGGGCTTCTTCCGTCGCACGTCCGCGCCGCTCTTCGATCCGTACTCGGACAACTGGCACCGTCAGCCGTTCAATGCCGCACGCTTTCCCGCGAGCACGGCGGCGCCTGCGTCGCGCACCGGACACGACGAGGCCGCCGAGTACCGCGAGCGCCTGCTGCCGCTGATCGCCAGGTGGCGTGCGGCCGGTACGCGCGTGGCCATCTTCGGAACCGGCGAGCACACGACACGGCTGTTCGACATGGTCCCTGAGCTCGAGACGCTGTCAATTGCCGGCTTTCTCGATTCCGATCCCGGCAGGCGGGGCACGACATGGCGGCGGTGGCCCGTCTACACGCCCGACTGGGCCGAGGGGCACTGCGACGTCGTGCTCTGTTCGTCGTTTCACCACGAGCTCGCGCAGATGGCCCTGCTCGATCACGTGAACGTGAAGGTGGTGCCCTCGCACATCCGGAAGGCGGCCTGAACCGTGGCAGCGGCATCGCCAGCCATCCTGGTGGTCTTCCCGTGGTGCCTCGATCGGACGGGGCACGGCAACGTGCAGCGCGTGCTCTCGATGGCCCGGTACGTGTCGGCCCGCGGTGTCGCGGTCGACCTTGTCTATCAGGGCAACCCGCGGGTGCCGAGCCGTGAGCACGAGCTGATCGGTTTCCGCCGCGTCCTGCGGGTCGACGGCTGGCACAGCAGCGACGATGCCCGGCTGTACGCCGAGTGGGAGAGGTTCTACGAAGGACACGAGCAGCCGTCGTGGAACCTCAGTCCCGGCTCGGCGCTGACGGCCGTCGTCAGGAGCCTGCTCGATGCCGTGCCGTACACGGCCGTGATCTCGTCGTACGCCTGGACGGCCCCGATCTTCACGACCGCGCCCGACGACGTCCTGCGAATCGTCGACCTGCACGACGTGCTCTCGCATCACGCCAGCCGATGCCTTGAAACGACGGGCCGCCAGGCCCCGTTCACGCTGCCGTTCGACACCGAACGCATGCTCTGGCGGCATTGGGACGTGCTCCTGGCGATCACGCGCGACGAAGCGGCGCTGATTGAGCCGACGCTCCGTCCGGATCAGCGGCTCCTGACGGTCCCGCATGCGGTGACGAGCTCCGAAGCGGTACCGCCCCGACCGGCTCCAGGCACTGTCGTCTACACGGGAAGCGACAACCACTCGAACCAGGCGGCCATGGCATGGCTGCTGACCGAGGTCTGGCCGAAGGTGCTCGCCGCCCGGCCCGACGCCACGCTGCGCGTCGTCGGGTTGATCTGCGGCCCTCTGCAGCAGACGCCGCTCGGCTCCACACCCGGGGTCGACTGGCGCGGACTCGTCGACGATCCGTCGGTCGAGCTCGCGTCGGCGGCCGTGTGCGTTGCGCCGTACCTGTATGGGTCGGGCCTGAAAATCAAGGTGATCGAGGCAGCCGGCGCCGGCTGCGCCGTCGTCACCACGAGCGCCGGGGCCGAAGGCTCCGGGCTCGTCCATGACACACACGCACTGATCGAAGACGATCCATCGGCCTTCGCCTCGGCCATCGTCCGTCTTCTCGACGACAAAGAGGCACGGGCGAGACTCGGGTCGGCAGCGCTGGCGCACGCGCGCCGGGCGTTTTCCGACGACGCGTGCTACGGACCGCTCGTCGACCTCATCCGCGCGCATGCGACGTCGGCCCGGCAGGCTCCTGCCCTGATTCCATCCGCGGTCGTCGCCCGGGCACGCACGGCATGGAGCGCGCTCGGCCGGCCGGACGTTGTCGTCTGGGGCAACGGATCGCACACGCGCGCCCTCGTCCCGGCGCTGCACGCATTCGGCGCGCACGTGCGGTGCATCGTCGACGGGGGCGCCGACCAGCGGTCGGAGAGTCCGGAAGGGATCGACGTCCTGCCGCGGCGCCTCTATCAGGCCCGCAGGTTCGATCTCGTCGTCCTCTCGTCGCAGGTCTACGAACCCGAAATGTGGAGAGACCTGGCGTTGGAACGCGCCGCCGGCGCGCATGTTCTTGGCCTCTACCGGCGCGAGCTCATGACGCCATCGATCCGGCAGCATCTTGTCGCCGGCGCGCTATCCGTACCGCCTTATCGAGCGCCGTCGTCGCGGGTTCCTTCAGACGCGGCCGCCCGGTAGCCGCTGTCGGCGCCGGTCTCAGGCCGTCGCCGGCAGCACGGGCAGACGTTCGCGTCCCAGCGTCCGGCGGACGAGCGACGCGACGCCGGCCGTACTCCGCTCGATGCAGTAGATGCGCGCGAAGACGTAGAAGAAGCGCGCGATTCGATCTTCGTCGGCGCGTCGACGGTCAGGGTCGAGCGCCGCGGCCAGTGCCGGCCCGACCTGCTCGAGGCTCTGTACGTCGTGCGTGAACCCAAGACCGCCGTAGTAGGCCTCGCCGAGTACCACCGTCTCGCGCCCCAGCAGCAGCGCCTCGAGCCCGGCCTGCGAGCAGACCGTCACGCAGACGTCGCTGCGACGGATCAGATCGCAGGTGTCGTAACGGTTGTCGGCGTCCACGACGCACTGGCCGGACGTGGACAGCAGCTGCCACAGCCCGACATCCTCCTGCAGCGCCGCAATCGTGAGGCCCTCGTATGAATACTCGGCCGGCGGGAACGCCCTGCGCATCACCGGACTGCCGGGACGTTCGCGCGGATGGATCTTCAGCACGAACGTGCACCCGTGCTCGACGGCCCAGCGGGCGACGGCACGGATTGCGTCGACCTGCGAACCGACCCGGCTGTTGAAGAGCACCGACGAGTCGGTCAGCACGTTGGCCAGGTAAAGCACGACCGGGCGGCCCGCCTCCGCCCCGGGCCAGTGCCGATTCGGAGAGCGGTGATCGTCGGTCTTCACCGTCCGGATCGATGCGAGGTACTCGTCGACGTAGCGGCGGGCGTCCCGCGGGTCGACCAGATCGGCCCATCGCCAGTAATAGTTGCGTGCCGGGATGCGGTTGACCGCAATACCTGCCACGTCGTCCCAGACGAGCAGGCGCCGGTCGAGGCTGAACTCGAGCGCAATCACGCGAATTCCCCGCAGGACCGCCAGGTACCGGTAGACGGCACACACCGTCAGGTGTCCCTGCGGAATGACGACCGCGTCGGGCCGGGCCCAGTCGAGCCACCGGCCGATGATCGTCGCCGCCGCTGCCGCGCACCGCATGTGTTCGACGAGCGTGTTCCAGTGGCTTGCGCTGTCCGGGTTGAAACGATCGGGCGTCACGCCCAGGGCGACGCAGACATCAAAGAAGCAGGCATCGAAGAGCGGCACGCCGCTGACACGAAGGGCACGGCAGGTGTCGCGATCGATGTCGAGGTCGAGCCTGGCGAGCTCCGACGGCAGTCGGGCCGGAATCGCGCGGATGCCGGCATGCGCAAGGTGCTCGCGCAGCTGGTCGTAGTCGACGCCGAACCAGTGGTCTTCGAAGACGGCTGCGACCGCGTCGGATGCCGGCAGGTCGGGTGTCGAGGCGCGCAGGATCCCGACAGCTTCGCCGGGGTCAGCGAAGTCGAGCCGCGGAGAAAATCCCCACGTCCCGAGCTGACGGGCAATGTCCTCGTACCACCGGCTCGCAATCACGATGAAGACGCTGCCGAGCGGCTCGTCGGCGAGCAGCGACGGATCGCGGACCGGAAGTCCTTCGAACGTCGAGCCCCACTTCGCGGGATCGTTATCGACGAAAAACGACACGGAAAGATCGGACGGCCAGCGACGCCACGCCTGCCGTGCACCTTCCGACGCGCCGAAGAAGACGATCTTCCGTGTCATCATTGCGGGACGCCGGCAGCGGCCGCCCGCGCGCTATCGGCCACGAGCGCGTATTGATCCCTGATCACCGAAGCGATCCGATCGAGACCGTGCGTGTTGACGAGCCGCTGTCGCGCACGCGCGGCCCGGCGGGCACGCTCGTCCGCCGATGCGCCCGCCACGGCGCGGAGTGCGCCCGCGATAGCCGATGGCGACGAATAGGCGCAGCGCTGCGCCGCAGCGAAGAACGACGGCTCGCTGCAGAACAGCTGCGGGACGAGTTCGTAGTCGATGTCCCAGCCGGCTCCCGTCTCGAAAAGATCGCGATGACCGCCCCACCGGTTGGCCACGACCGGCAGGCCCGCCACGATCGCCTCGGCAACCGGCAGGCCGAGTCCCTCCCCGAGACTGGCTGTAACGTACGCGTCGTGCTCGACATACAGCGCGCGGAGCGTCGCGTCGGACAGACGCTCGCGAACGACGACCACGTCGGCCCGCGGTACCGTCCACGTACACGACGACGAGACCTTGAGCGTCAGCGTTGCTTCGCCGGGGTGCGGAAAGGCGGCGAGGAAGCCCTCGAGCAGCAGGTGGAAGCCCTTCCGGAAATGCGGCTCGCCTATCGACAGGAAGCGGAACGGTCGCTGCGCGTCGGCGCCTGACTTGTGCGGCACGCTGACGGCGGCCACCGGCGGCGGCACCAGGTAGACCGGCACGGTCACACCGGAGGCGAGCAGCGTCTCGCGCACGAAGGTCGATGGTGCCCAGACCGAGTCGAAGCCGTTCAGCGTGGCCGTCCACCCGGACGGATACCGATCCCACTCATGGAAGACGACCGCCGTGTTGTACGCGCCAGGCACCGGCCGGAACCGCGGGCCGATGGTGTGATGCAGGAACCACGCGTCCGACGGGAGACGGCCTGCCGGCGCGTATGGCTCTCCCTGAACGGGCAGTCCCGCGGCTTCAAACCCCAGCCGGTACAGTCGGGCCGCCTCCACGTAGCTCGGCAGCCCGTCATCGATCAGGAAGACGATTTCCACGGTCGTATCACCGAATCGTCGCGCCCGTGCGAAGCCGGTCGAGCGGCTCGACGAAGTCGTCGAAGCGCAGCAGCTGCTGATCGACCGTGCCCACGAGCAGGGACGTTCCGGCCCAGGCCGCGCGGAACGGGTGGTACACGGTCAGCAGCAGGCGCGTGCCGTCCTCGTGTTCGAGCTCGACGAGGTCCGCTTCCGGCCGCGTCGTGACCGTCCATCCGCAGCCGGTCGAGCGATATCCCGCCGCGCCGTACGGCCCCAGGGCGACGGGCACCAGACCCGACACCGGATGCCAGCGCCATCCCTCGGCCAGTCGCCTGCGCACGTAGCTGTTGTCTACCCGCCGCGTCGACGGCTCGAGTATCAGGCCGTCGGCGTCGCCCCGAATATCGAACAGGGTGAATCCGTCAGCCGCCTCGATCCGTGCCCCTTCACCGGGAGCCCACGAACCGAGGCCGCGCGTCGTGTCGCCTTCCGCCGGCAGAACGCTCCAGTAGAGGCGCCCGTTCCACCAGGCTCCCCACGTCGGGACAAACGGCAGGTCCTCGATGACCGGCGTCTCACCGGCCGCGCGTCGATACATGACATACGGCCCGGTAACAGGCGACATCGCGCGGCCCGTTCCCCACGCGACCGCACCCTCCTCGCCCAGCGGCAGCTCCGACACGATCGGCCGGGGCCACTCGTGAAACGGTGCATTCGCCCCATCCGGTCGGACGAGACGGCTGGCGCGATCGTTCGCGCGCACGCAGATGACGCCGTCACGGACCGGGTACGCGATCGACCAGCGTTCGCCTGGCGTCCCGAACAAGCACGGCGAGCGCATGACCGACACCTCTGCTGCGCGGCGCGCCTGAACCGGGGCACTGCGGTCGAGCTCGAACGACACGCGCATGTCTGCGGTCTCGACGACGAACGGCAGCAACGGCGAGGGAGGGAACTCGTCATCCGCCGGACGACCAATCACTCCGGTATGCAGCCGTCCGAGTGCTGCGGGGTCGAGACGCACGGACAACTCGAAGGCGGCCGGCGCTTCCCGCGCCGCCTGGCGTCTGTCGGCACCGGTCAGCTGCACCTGCAGGCGAGCAGCAAGGGTCCCGCAGCCGGACGTCTCTACCGCACTCTGCAGACCGGTAAGCCGAAGCAGAGCCGCCCGGGTCTCCGCTTCCTGTTCGAGGCTCGCTGCGCACTGCAGCCACGAGCCGATCAGGTGCAGGCTCGTCCGCAGCGACTCGTCGACCCGCTGGACTGACGCCACGGTGCTGCTGGCATCGCGGTCCCTCGGCACGACGGGTCGAGCGTAGAAGCCGGGCCCATCGGCCGTTCGATGCGGCCCCCACGCCCGCCCAAGCAGGCCGTCGAACACCGCGAGCGCCCAGCGTCGTTCGTCGGCTGTGGCGGTTCCGCCTGCGCGCGACCAGGCCGCCAGCAGCCGCAGCGCCTCGGCCAGATAGCGTCGCCCTGTTCCGGTCGATCGGGGCTCGCGCCCGCCCTGTTCAGCCTCGAGTGAGGCGCCGGCACGCGCATCGTGCAGGCGGGCCACGGCTTCAGGCAGCCCTGCGACAAACGTACGGCCGTCGGGCAGATCCGCAATCCGCCGCCAGTCGACGATTACCGTTGATGCGGGACGATAGCGCCGTTCGAGGCCACGCGCCGCTTCATCGAGCGCGTCGGCAACCGCACGGGCGTCGAAGCCATCACCGCTGAAGGTCCGCCACCTGGTGTAGAGCGCATCTCCCGTTCTGCCGCCCGCCACGATCGTGTGAGCCTCACGGACCGCGGCCGCCAGACGCGTAGGACGCACCCCCGAATGGCGCTTCGCGCATGCCGCAATCGACGGTACTTCGACCCGGGTCGACAGCACGTCGTCGACCGTCCCCAGCTCGATCCCCTGACCCGCCAGAATACCGGCGCCACTCGCGTTGACGACGCGACGGCCCGACTGCGCGATGCGCGCGGCGAGCCAGTCGCGGAACTGGAGCAGTGCCGGTGTCGTGGTCGTGTCGCGTCCGTGCAGGTCCGGCACCGTGACGCACGTCCTCGCCCCGATTTCGCGGCGCCACACGTCCTCGAGCGTGGCTCCCCCTGCGGCCTGCCGCGACCAGTCGAGCTCACAGGTCGTGCCGCGTGCATACGGTCGTCCGTCGGTGAACGCGAGATCGGCGCCGACGATGACGATCGGATCGCAGCCGGCGAGAAGCGCGACCTGGAACGCGGCGGTAAGGACCGATCCCCAGACATCGAGACGCCCCACGTCGAGCCCGGCTTCGTTGAACCAGGGCCACGGTTCGTGGTTCGACACGTGAAACCAGAACGTACGCCCGTCGAACGCGGCGGTCGCCGTGCGATCGAGCGCCGACTCGGCAACGAGCCATGTCTGCGGGCAGTGTGGCAGCGACGACAGATGGCGCGCGTTCAGTTCACCGGGATCCACGCCGACAGCCAGGTGTGGCTCGACGCCGGCCAGCAGCAGCGGACGCAGCGCGGTGTCGCAGGCGACGACGAACGCGCGCTCGTGCAGATCGGGATGACGGGCGAGCGCGGCATCGAGCGACGGTCCTGCGGCCACCACGACCGCGGGAACGCCGCGGCAGGCATCCTGCAGATGGCGGATGTCGCTCCCGGCCACGATTGCCGGCAGGTTGCGAAGCGAGTTGACGAGATAGCGCGGCGCGAACTTCCGCCGGGCCGTCTGGTTGGCGGCAACGCCGACGAGGATCTTCTTCAGCACCTGCGCGGCGCGGCCCACTTCGGGCGTCAGTTGAAGCCCCGGCCCGAGCAGCACCGGTGGCGGCTGCGGCGCCCCGGTGAACAGCCGCCAGGCCTCCTCGGCACCCGCGTAGTCGGGTGCCGACAGGTAGGCCAGCCTGTCGTCCTGCCTCCAGCGACGCCAGGTCGCGCCGCCGACGAACGCGCGCGCCGCCGCCGCATCCGGTTCGAGCGCCAGCACGCGGGTGCCCGGCGCATGCGCCTGGAGCGCATCGAACACCGCACCGTCACCCGGCCCGATGATGGCAACGACCGGCGGCACGGGACGTCCCTGCAGCTCGGCCGTCAGCCACTGCCAGGCGTCGGCCACGCGATCGCCGGTCCGAGGAAGGGTCGCCTGCGTCATGCGATCGACCGTCACGCCCGGTCAGGCCACCGACGACTCGCGGCCGGCCCGGCGCGACGCCGCGCGGACACGTGTACCGGCTGCGCGCCGGTCGATCGCCGCATACAGCCCGAAGTACTCGCGCGTCATCGTCTCGAGCATGAAGCGCTGCTGATACCGCAGGCGTGCGTGCTCACGGGTCGATCGACGCACGACGTTCGGCAGGCTGCTGATGCGCTCGAGCAGCGTGGCCAGCTGATCCGCATTGTTCGCCGCGAAGCGGAATCCCACGTCGTCGTCGACGAGGTCGGTCAGCTCGGGAATGTCGCTGACGGCCACGAGGGTGCCGTCGCAGAACGCCTCGAGCACGCTCACCGGCAGACCTTCGCTGCGCGACGGCAGCACGAGCAGGTCGGATGCCGCCGCGATGCGCCGCGCAGCCGGACTGTAGCCATGGACGCAGACGCGCTTCTCGACCCCAGCCTCTGCCGCGGCTGCCAGCAGCGCATCGGTCGTGCCGTCGCCGACGAAGACACAGAAGACCGGCAGGTCCGGTCGACGGGCCAGGGCCTCGACGAGGAGCGTCTGGTTGCGGCGCGTGCCGACGGTGCCGACACAGGCCACGACCAGCGTGCCGCTGCGTCGCAGCCGCGTCATCTCGACGATCAGTTCGGCGTCGCGGTCGTCCGGCGGCGGGCCCTCGGAACGGACCCCGTAAGGGATGAGCGCGATGCGCGCCGGCGACACGCCGAGTGACACGAGCGTGTCGACCGCATGCCGCGACGGCACGGCCACACGGTCCATCAGGTCGAGCACGGCCACGTCGGTCGCCACCTGATCTCCGCTGCTGACCTGTCCCCACCCGTGCATCGTCTGGAGGATCGGCGCCGACAGCCGGCGCGCGCCGGTGAAGAGCAGCGCGACCATCGCCGCCACGGCACCGTGCGCGTGCAGCACGTCGGGCTCGCGGCCCGGCGTGTACCAGTCGAGCAGCGCCCGCACCGCACGCAGGTTCGGTGCGTGCTGCCGCTGGAACATCGAGTCGACCAGCCGCACCCCGACACCGGACGCGGTCAGCTCGTCGAGATAGCCGCCGTAGTTGCCGTGACCGGACGGGCCCGTTTCCGACGCGACGACACGCACGTGATGGCCGGCGCGCTGCTGCTCGATCGCCAGGTCGGTCACGACGCGGCCGGCGCCGCCCTGCAGGAACGGCGTGAGGTGGAGGATTTTCATGGCAACGTCTCCCACGGGTCTTCCGTTCTCGCCTGCTCCGGGGCGAGCACGACGATGTCGACACGCCGGTTGCGTGCCCGCGACGCGGCGTCGACGTTCGGCAGGCGGGGTCGATGCTCGGCGTAGCCGGCGGCTCCCAGCCGTTCCGGGGCGAGCCCGTGCGCGATCAGCAGTTCGACGACACGCATCGCACGTGCGGCCGACAGTTCCCAGTTCGAGGCGTAGCGTGCCGTGCTGATTGGCACGTCGTCGGTGTGCCCCTCGACGCGGACGAGATTCGGCAGTGCACGCAGTTCGGCAGCAAGCGCCGCCAGCGCCTCGGTCGCACGCGGCGACAGCTCGGCCGACCCGGGCGGGAACGAGCCGGCCTCTGGCAGCGAGATGACGACTCCACGTGCCGAGGAGAGCACTTCGAGGCCCGGCAGCAATCCCGTCCCTGCCGCGAAGGTGCCGAGCGCCTCGACCAGCGGATCCACCCCCGCCGCCGGCTCTGCGTCTGCCGCCTCGATGGCGTCGGGCCCGGGCAGGTTCGTCGCGACGACGGTTCCGGCGAACCCGTCCCCATCGTCGGCCGCGATGGTGTCGCCCGGTGTTCCGGCCGAGAGCTCCCCCGCTGTCCCATCGACGGGTGAGACGACATCCGATTGTGAAAGCACCTTGCTGACCGCGCGTGCCTCGTCGGCGCTGGTCGTCGCGTCGATGGCACTCGACGCGTCGGCTGCTGCTGACACGTCGAACGTTGCCGACGCATCCGGTGCGGGCGACGCCTCGGGTGCCGCCGCGCCGGCGGCGTACAGGCTCGCGAAGACCGCGAGCAGCAATGTCACGACGTCGGCATAGCCGAACAGCCATCGATCGCCCGACGCCCGCGCGGCGTGGGGATTGGCAACCGGCACCCGTGTCTTCATGCCACCTCCGCCCACGACGCCGCGGGGCGGTGCAGCGTCAGGTAACCCGCCAGCCGCTCCTCGAGCACGCCCGGCGAGGCGCCGTCGCGCATGGCCACGACGCCGTCGATGACCAGCTCGCGGCACACCGCGTCGTAGCGCGCCCTGGCGCGCAGGCGCGTGGCCAGCGGCAGAAACAGCAGATTCGCCGCGCCAACCCCGTAGATCGTCGCGACGAAGGCGGCGGCAATACCGGGCCCGATCGGCTGGCCGGCCACCGTCTGCATCACCCGCATCAGGCCGAGCACCGCGCCGACGATGCCGAGCGTCGGCGCGTAGCCGGCGGCGGCTTCGAGCACCTGGGCACGCTGCTCGTCGCGCTCGGCGAGCACGCGCGCTTCGATCTCGAGCGTCTCGCGAACGACCGGCAGCGGCAGGCCGGCCACGAGCAGCGACAGCGCCCGCGCGAGGAACGGGTCGCGCAGCTGGTCGATGTCGCGCTCGACCGCGGCCAGCCCGTAGCGGCGCGCCTTCCGCGCGCAGCCGATGAGCGTGGGCACGATGGCTTCCGGCGGGTTGCCGCGGCGATGCGTGAGGTCGCGGACGGCCCGCCAGGCCTCGCGCAGCGTCGCAACCGGATAGCTCACCAGCAGCGCGGCAAGCGTGCCGCCAAGGACGACGAGTATGGCCTCGGGCTGGAGGAACATCACGAGCCGCCCGCCCATCGCGGCATGCGCCGCGAGCACGACGCCCCCGCCCAGCACCAGGCCCACCGCCGACAGTCTGCTTCCCGACTCACCCATCTACGCCCCCTGCATGACCGGCTGTCCGACACCGGTTGCCGCCAGACGATCTGCGGCCGCGATCACCGCCGCCAGCGGCGCCAGCACGTCGCCCCCGAGCTCGGCGTGCAGGCGACGCGCGTGAGCCAGATCGTCGGCGGTGTCGACCGTCAGCCGCAGATCCGCGCGCCGCAGCTCGTGCGGCGCCATGACGTGAACGCTCCTGAAGCGCGCGTCGCGCCTGATGAACGGTGTGACGTGCTCGTGGTCGTACGGATCACTCGACAGGACCGACGCACGCTGCAGCGCCTCGACGCGCACGCCCTCGACGCCGGCACCGATCGGCAGGCCGCCTTCACCGGCGTGATCGACATCGGTCCCCGCCATCTGCACGAGCACGCGCTCGACGGCGCCGCTGTCGACGAACGGGTTGTCCGCCGTGGCTCTGACGACGTGTGTGAGCGCGTACGCGCGGGCGGCGGCCAGATAGCGCGCCAGTACGTCGAGCTCGGCGCCCCTGAACACCTCCACACCATACGCCTCCGCCTCCCGCGCCACCGCGTCGTCATCGGGTCGCTCCGTCGTCGCGACGATGACGGGCAGGCCGGCGCAGGCCAGACGGCGTATGCAGTGCTCGAGCAGCGTGCTCTGACCGATCCGCGCAAGCACCTTGCCCGGCAGACGGCTCGAGCCGAAGCGCGCCTGCAGGACGACCGCCGCCTGCATCAGGCCACCTCCGAACGTGCAGGTGCGACCGTGGACGAAAAGCCGATCGACTTCTCGTCGACGAACACCGACGACTCGTAGCTCGACATCCACAGCCCGACCCGATAGCGACCGACGCGCGGCGCGACGCGGCGTCCGAGCGCCAGGTCGACGAGCATGCGCGGGAAGTCGGCGCCGGCCGCAATCGTCAGCGGGATGCCGCCCGAAAAGCGCGGGTTCACCTCGAACACGACAGGCCGGCCCGCAACAATGCGGCACTGGACATTGATGGCGCCAATCGCCTTCAGCGCCCGCGCCGTCCGACAGCCGGCCTCGACGAGCAACGGGTCGGCCACCGTGCATCCGCGATCGACGACGCCGGCGCGGATGACGCGGCGCTCGCGCGGCACGACCGACAGGACCTGGCCATCGAAGTCGCAGAGCACGTCAATCGTGAACTCGGGACCGTGCAGGTACGGCTGCAGCACCGGATCGTCGACGTAGCTGCAGAAGAACTCGAGCTCGCGCAGGTCGCGGATCGGGAACGCCCCGACACCGCCCCGCCCGGTGCGCGGCTTGACGAACAGCGGCAGCGGCACCGGCGACGGCAGCTCGTCGGGACGCCACGTGGGCGCCGCCTCGACGCCGTGTTCGGCGAGCAGCCGCCAGGTTGCCCGCTTGTCGTTGCACGCCGCTGTGGCCGCTGCCGGCGACACCGCCACGCGCGTCCCGCACGCTTCGAAGCGATCGCGAGCCTCGGCAATCGCCGTCAGCTCGTCGTCGATCGTCGGGATGAGAAGGCCGACCCGTTCCTGCCGGCAGATCGCCAGCAGGGCGTCGATGTAGGCCGGATCGTCGGCCATCGGCACGTGATAGGCGCGATCGGCCACGTACACGGTCGGCGACAGCGGATTGACGTCGGTGACGACGACGTCGCCGCCGCCGGTGGCGAGCAGCGCTCGCTGGAAGGCGCGCACGAGCGGCACGCGGCGCGACCCGGCCGTGACGAGGACGTTAAGCGACACGGTGGGTCTCCGCCACGGGATGCAGGTCGACGTGCGCCGTGGTGAGCGGCTCGCCGGGGGCGAGCGGACGGGCCAGCGGGAGGCCAATCACCGAGAAGAGCGCCGATGGCGGCAGGCCGCTCGCCGGACGCAGCGCCACGAAATCGTCGCCGGTGATGACGTGGCCGGCCGGCAGCGCATAGCGCGCGCACAGCGACCGGCGGCTCGCCACGACGTTCGGCGCCTCGGCCGCCAGGCAGGCCTTGCGCCCGGAGCCGAGCGCCGACCAGGCGCGCCGGCCGGCGCGAATGGCGGCGGCCAGCTCCGACGGTGTGCTCGACACGGCGCGGTCGACCGAATCGTCGTCGTCTTCGAGCACGAGGTGCCGCTCGTAGATCGAAGCGCCCAGGGCGACGGCAATCGGCAGGGCGAACGTGTCTTCACCGTGATCGGACAGGCCGACCGGCACCCGGCAGTCGGCCGCCAGCGTCCGGATGGCGAGCAGGTTCTCGCTGCCGCGCGGCACCGGATACGCCGAGACGCAGTGCAGCAGGGCCACCTGATCGGCGCCGGCCAGCCGCGCGACGGCCAGTGCGTGGTGCACCTCGGCAAGCGTCGCCATCCCCGTCGAGACGATCAGCGGCTTGCCGGTCGCGGCTGCGCGGACAATCAGCTGATCCCAGGTCACATCGCCGCTGGCGATCTTGTAGGCGTCGACGCCGATGCGCTCGAGCATGTCGACGGCCGACTCCGAGAAGGGCGTGGCGATCACCTTCAGTCCGTGCATCGACGCCCGGGCCGCCACCGCGCGGTGCGCTTCTTCGTCGAGCTCGAACTGCCGGAAGAAGTCGACGAGCGAACGCGCGTCAACGTGCAGCGGCGCGGGACACGACGGAGCCACGAGCTGGTCGGCGACGATCGTCTGCAGCTTCACGGCGTGCGCGCCGGCCGACGCGGCTGCGTCGACGAGCGCCAGCGCGCGATCGATCGATCCGCCGTGATTCAGCCCGATCTCGGCGATGACGAACGGCGGTATGTCCTCGGCGATGCGCCGACCGGCAATGGAAATGGCGGAACGTTCAGGCAGCATGGCGTTTCGATGCCTCCTCGACGAGCGCTGCGGCCAGCGCCGGCAGATCGGAGAACCGTTGCAGATCGGCGCGTGCGGCCGTGTGGCCGGGGTGCCGCTCCCAGACGCGGCACCGGACGGGCAGCATGCCCGCCGCGCGGGCGCCCTCGATGTCGCAGACTTCGCTGTCGCCCACCACGACGGTCCGCGCCGCGGGTACTGACAGCTGCCGTGCCATCCAGGCGAAGCAGTCCGGATCCGGCTTGCCGCGCCCGGTGCCGATCGCCGACGCGTAGCCGACGACGTCGACGAACGGCGCAAGACCGAGCGCTTCGACCTTTGCCCGCTGAATGGTGCGCGGCCCGTTCGTGAGCACGCCGAGCCTCCAGCCGGAGGCGCGCAGCTCACGCAGCACACGGGCGGTCGTGCGCGGCAGGCGCAGGTGCGGCCGGTGGTACCGGAGGTGATCGATCAGCTCCGGCAGCCACGCCGACGGCAGCCCGTGACGCTCGAGGCACTCCTGCAGCTCGCCTCCCGCGGTCGCCCCGCGCGACGCGTGCGCGAGCGTCGTGAACAGCAGCCTTTCGGACAGACCGGTCCGGTCAGCCAGGTGTGCTGCCACGGCAGCAAGGCCGCTCAGCCGGAAACGGCGGTACGGATAGAGCGTGTCGTCGAGATCGAAGACGACGGCGCGCACCTCACGCGGCATGGCGCGCTCCCTTCCCGCGGCTCCTGAGCAGATCCGCCACGCGTGCGGCAAAGCGCTCCAGGCCGCGGGCGTCGACGAGACGCGCCGCCGTATTCCCCTGAGCCGCGGCGAGCGCCGGCTTCGCGAGGAGTCGCGCGACCGCATCGACGACACGCTCGGGCGTGGCCGGCCGGCCGCCCGGCGCCGCCGCGGCAACCGCTCCGAGCACGGCGGCCGCGTCGATCGCGCGTCGCTGCGCCGCCACGACGGGCACGGCCACAGCCGGCGTCCCGAGCGCGCATGCCTCGTACATCGTGACGCCGCCGTTGACGACGGCAGCCTGACAGCCCGCGAGGGCATCAGCCAGTCCGCGCGACGCATCGATCCAGCGGCAGCCGGACGGCAGCTCAGGCAGGGAGTCGGCGACGAATCCTGCCGCGATCTCGACGCGGAACGCCGGCAGGCGCGCAGCGACCTGCCCGGCGATCGCCGCACCGAGCCGTGCGACGTGCGCGCCGCCACCGAGCGCGATCAGCAGACACCCGGAATCGCGCCGGACCGGCCGCCGGCGCCGCGCGGCGACCGACGGTGCAAGCAGCATCCACGCGGGTCCGGTGCACCACCGCCCGTCGTGCCGGCGCCGCGCCGCGAAGCTGCCGTCGACGACAAGGTCGGCGTCGCAGAGGCCGGTCGAAGCGTCGAGCAGCGCGACGACCGGCACACCGGCCGCCTGTGCGCGCCTGATCCAGCGGTCACGATGCCGTCGCGATGGCTCGTCGACGACGAGCACGTCCGGCTGCAGGAGCTGTTCGAGCCGCGGCCCGGCGTGCACGGTCCAGCCGAACGCCAGCGCGCGATCGCGCGCGCCGTCGGAGCCCCGCAGGGCGAGCTCGCGGCGGACGCCGAGCGCATCGGCGATCGCCCCGCAGCGGACGAGATGGCCGAAGCCCAGCCCGGCCCCGGCCGCCGATGCGAAAAGCACGTAAGGTCGGGGTCGCGTCGACATGGTCAGCCTCCGAAGAGCCGGCGAACGACGGAGATGACG
>QGVF01000050.1 GCA_003242705.1 Acidobacteriota bacterium | reverse complement strand
TTTAATTACCTGGTTCGTGGCCCTCTTCGTGTCGTGGGGGTTCCCGAGCCTGTCGGGGCTCTCGTAGTCCTGGGCGCCCGCGAGCTGGTCGTGCTGCGGCCGCCCGGCCGGTGGTGGCAGGCTGCCGTCGGCACGGGGGCGATCGTGCTCGTCCTGGGCGCCTGGACCGGCGGGCCGGGCGGGACGATCCTCGCATCAGGCGCGGCGATGCTGCTCGCCACGACGGCGTTCCGGCTGCGGCGCGCCGGGACCGAGCTGGCCCGGCTGCGCCGCGAGCGCGCGATGCTGGCCCAGGATGCCCGTTTCCGGACGCTGGTGGAGCAGTCGGCGGATCTGATTTTCGTCGTCGACGCCACGGGCATGCTGACCTTTGCGAGTCCGTCGGTACGCGAGGGGCTCGGCTACCGTTCGGCGCAGCTGCTCGGGATGCCGGTGCTCGACTTCGTGCATCCGGAGGACGCGGCCGAGGCGGGCAGCCGCCTGCGCGAGTGCCTGGCCGGCAGCCGGCCGGTGCGGGGCCGCTGGCGGATGCGTCGCAGCGACCAGAGCTACATCCATGTCGAGGCCGTCTGCGCAAACCTCAACGGGGACGAGCACGTGCGCGGCCTGGTGCTCACCGTGCGCGACGTGTCGGAGCGCACCGCGCTCGAGGCGCAGCTGACGCACCGCGCCTTCCACGATCCGCTGACGGGGCTGGCCAACCGGGCGCTGTTCGAGGATCGCGTGCAGCACGCGCTGGCCCGTCGGCGCGGGGAGCTCGGCCGGCTCGGCGTCCTGTTCGTCGACCTCGATCACTTCAAGCAGGTCAACGATCAGTACGGCCACGCGGCGGGTGATGCGCTGCTGCGCGCCGCGGCGCAGCGGCTCGTCGGCGGCCTGCGTGCCTTCGACACGGCCGCGCGCCTCGGCGGCGACGAGTTCGCCGTGCTGATCGACGATGTGAGCCGGCAGGACGAAGTGATGCAGGTGGCCGAGCGGATCATCCGCGCGTTTGCCGCGCCGTTCGCCTTCGACGGCCACGAGATGTCCACCTCGGCGAGTATCGGTGTCGCCATGGCCGCGGTGGGGCAGAGCGCCGATGATCTGCTGCGAAGCGCCGACCTGGCGATGTATCTGGCGAAGAAGCGCGGCGGCGGGCAGGCGGTCCTGTTCGAGCCGGCGATGTTCACCGCGGCGACGACGCGCCAGGAACTGCAGCGCGATCTGCGATACGCGCTCGAGCGCGGCGAACTGTCGCTCGTCTATCAGCCGATTCATGCGCTCGACACGCGCGCGATGATCGGCGCCGAAGCGCTGCTGCGCTGGGTGCACCCGACGCGCGGACCGATCGCGCCGTCCGAGTTCGTTCCGCTGGCCGAAGAGGCCGGCCTGATGGTTGACATCGGGCACTGGGTGATCCGGACCGCATGTTTCGACCTGCAGACCTGGCGCTCACGGCGTCCCGTGCCGCTGCCGCTGCGGGTCTGGATCAACCTGTCGAGCCGGCAGCTGCCCGAGGCGTGTCTGTACGACCAGCTGGCGCAGGCCATTGCCGAGTCGGGCATCTCACCCGATGCGATCGTGCTCGAGCTGACCGAGCGGATGCTGCTGCAGCACAAGGATCGGGTGGCGCCGCTGATGGAGCGGCTGAAGTCGCTCGGCATCGCGCTGGCCATCGACGACTTCGGCACGGGCGATTCGTCGCTCGGCCACCTGCACCGGCTGCCGATCGACATCCTGAAGATTGATCGGACCTTCGTCGACGCCATTGCGTCCGACGAGCACGCGTCGACGCTCGCGCGCACGGTCGTCAGTCTCGGCGAGCTGATGTCGTTCGACATCGTCGCCGAGGGCATCGAGAGCCAGGAGCAGGCGGAGCGGCTGCTCGCGCTCGGGTGCCACGCCGGCCAGGGCTACCTGTTCGGCATGCCGATGACGGCCGGCGAGCTGCCGGCGTTTGCCGAGCGGTACGGCGGCAGCTTCAGCGTCGTGTGAGCAGTTCTTCGACGATGGCCCGCCACTCGGCCTCGAGCGGGCCGGTGGCCGGCGTGCGCCCGGCGCGGCTGTACCAGTAGTGCGCGTTGGCGATGTCGCCTTCCTTGCGGTGCAGGTAGGCGTGGATCCAGGCGCCGTCGGGGGTGTTGACGTTCTGGACCGCGTCGTGCGCGTCGGTCCAGGCGCCGCGGCCGTCGTGCCAGAGCGCGACGAGCGCCGGCGGCAGATCCGGTGGCGGTGAGTCCTGACGCAGGCTTTCGAGGAACGCGTCGACGGTCATGGCGAGTGAACAGCGGTGGTGGGCCGCGCTGGGATCGAACCAGCGACCCTCTGGTTAAAAGCCAGGTGCTCTACCACTGAGCTAGCGGCCCGCCGATCCGGACCATCCTACCAACACTCGGGCCGGCTCGCGTCAGATGATTCGCATCCCGAGCGCCGACGAGACGAGCTCGGCGCCCAGAATGGCGGTCTGATTCTGGATGTCGAGGATCGGGTTGACCTCGACGAGGTCAAGGGCCAGCAGACGACCCGAGTCGGCCAGCATCTCCATCACCATGTGCGCTTCGCGATAGTCGAGCCCGCCCTTGACCGGTGTGCCGACGCCGGGCGCGATCGACGGATCGCATGCGTCGAGATCGAACGACACGTGGATGCCGAGCGTGTCGGTGCCCGCAATGGCAAGCGCCTGTTCCATCACATCCGCGATGCCGTAGCGGTCGATGTCCTTCATCGTGAACAGGTGCACCCGTGATTCGCGGATGCGTGCCTTCTCGAGGTCATCGAGGTTGCGGACACCGATGATCACGGTCTTCTCGGCCTTGACCTTCGGTGTGCGGCCGCCGATGCGCGCCAGCTCCGCCGGTTCCGGCCCGAGCAGTGCCGACAGCGGCATGCCGTGGACGTTGCCGGTGCGGGTGGTGGCCGGCGTGTTCATATCGCCATGCGCGTCGACCCAGACGACGCCGATGTCGGCGCTGCGCGAGGCGGCGAAGTCGGCGGTGGCGCCGACCGAGCCGGCGGCCAGCGAATGGTCGCCGCCAAGCACGACGGGGAAGGCGCCTTCGGCGTGCGTCTGCAGCACCCGGGTGTACAGGCGGGTGCAGACGCGAGCGATCTCGCGGATGTAACGCTTGCGCGGGTCGCGGGGGGTGCGCGTCTCGGGGATTGGGGAATCGAGGTCGCCGCGGTCGACGACGGTGATGCCCATGCCGGTCAGTCGTTCGGCCAGACCGGCAATCCGAACGGCCGACGGACCCATGTCGACGCCGCGCCGGCCGCCTCCGAGGTCGAGCGGGACCCCGAGGATGTGGACGAGACGGGGCGTCAGCGGCGGCATGCCGGGATTATGGCACCGGAGCATCGAAATCGCTGCAAACGCGGGGGAAAGTGTTAGGATGGCCCACGCCGAAACAGGGAGGTGCCCAGTTCATTCGGGCGGATGGCCTAATCGGCGGGAGGTTGTGTGTCGCCCATCTACGTTCGACCTGAGCGGGAGCAGGCCGAGCACGATCGCCTGATTCGCTTCCTGCAGCAGTCGAAATACAAGGACTACGACGTTGTCGCCAACCCCGGCGACGAACAGAACGGCTCGGTCAGAATCGCGGCCACGACCCACTATCCGGATCTGGTACTGAACAGCGACCGGAAGCCCGTCGGGATCGTCGAGATTGAAACCGCCGCCTCGGTGAACAACCTCGAGGCCATGTTCAAGTGGGTGCCGTTCTCGCGCGCCCGCGTGCCGTTCTATCTGTACGTGCCGGTCCAGGGCTACGACGTGGCGCTGCGGCTGGCCGAGGCTCACCAGGTCAAGCCGGCGGAAATCTGGACCTATCGGCCGGCTGCCGAGTCGTTCGACCTGGTCCGGATGTACGTCGACGAATCGATCCTCGCCCGGGCCGCCGCGCCCGAACGGGCCACGAAGTCGGCAAAGAAGGCTGCGAAACCGGCAAAGGCTGCCAAGGCATCCAAGGCCGCCAGGCCGGCCAAGGCAGCCAAGGCACCCG
This sequence comes from Acidobacteriota bacterium, assembly GCA_003242705.1. Classification (GTDB taxonomy): domain Bacteria; phylum Acidobacteriota; class Vicinamibacteria; order Vicinamibacterales; family SCN-69-37; genus SCN-69-37. Next base: position 18,414 of record QGVF01000050.1, on the reverse strand, counting down.
CAGCGAAGTCCGCCACGACGCGGTCGGCTGGCAGGGCGGCGGCGCGCACGGCTGCCGGCAAGACGGCGAAAAAGACGACGGCGAAGAAGCCGACGAAGGCCGCGGGTGCGGCGGCGGGCCGGTCCTCGACACGGAAAGCGACCGGCCGGTCGGCCGTGGCGACCACCGCGCGCCGACGAACGGCTGCGAAGACGGCGGCCAAGGCCACCAGGTCGACGAAAAAAGGATCGAGCGCCCGGACACGGAGGTAGTCCGTGCCGTTCATCCGCTACAGCCGGGACAAGCGCGGCAACGAAACCACCTACGTCATGCACGCGTACCGCGCGCCTGACGGAAGCCAGCAGACGCGCGTCCTTTACCTGTTCCGCTCGCCGGCCCACGTGCGGATGGGCCGGCGCCCGCTCGACGAAGAAGCGCGCGAGGCGCTCGAGCACACGCATCCGGATCTCAGCTTCGACTGGACGGCCCTCACCCGCGAGGGCGGGGCGGCCCGGGCCGAACGGTTCCGGGAGCGCCGTACGAAGAGCAGTCGGCCGGCGGCTGCCGCGCCGCCACAGCCCGCGGTACTCGAGGATCACTCGCTGCTCGGACGGACGATTGGTGCGGCCGAGGCGGCCCGCCTGCGGGCGCGCTTCACGGAACTGGTCGAACGGATCGGCCGCCGTGCGCGGACGCCCGAGCAGCGGGACCGGCTGATCGAGGCCGCGCAGCGTCTCAATCCTGACGAGTGGCCCGACGCCGAGGCGATCCGGGCTCATGTCGACACGTTCGACGCCGACTGCGACGCGCTGGCCGCCGAGCTGCCGGCGCGGCGGCGCAGCCGGCGCGGTCGGCGACGCGAGGCGGCGGCTGCCGACGGGACCACGGGCACCGGCGCCGGAGAGGCCGCCGGCGAGCTCGAGGCCGCCGCGGAGGATGAATCCGCAGACATCGGCAGGGAAGTCGAGGAGCCCGACGAAGGCTCTGCGATAATGCCTCTTCATGGAGACGTCGATGAAGCACAGGACGCTGCTGACGCCGCTGCTCCTCCTGGCGGCGGCCCTGGCGATGACGCCTCCGCTGTCCGGTCAGAGTCAGGGGCAGACGGAGGGCGAGCAGGGCACGACGTTCCGGACGACGACGAACTTCGTTAGAACGCACGTCATCGTTCGCGACAGACAGGGCCGCTTCGTGCCGGATCTCAAGGTCGACGAGTTCCGGGTCTACGAAGACGGTATCCTCCAGAACATCACGCTCTTCACTCCGTGGATCGGGGGCAGAGCGCTCGGGAATCTCGCGACGACGGCCAGTGCGGCGGCCGCACCCGTCGAAGAAGGGCTCATTCTGCCGTCGGTCCGCCCGCGACAGGATGAGTCGGGACGGCTCTTCATCGTCTTTATCGACGACCTGCACCTGCAGCCGTCCGACACGCCACGCGTGAAGGACCTGCTCAAACGCGTCCGCGACACGCTCATTCACGACAACGACCTCGTCGGCTTCGTCTCGACCGGCACGTCGTCGATTTCGATTGATCCGTCGTACGACTACGGCCATCGCCGGTTCAACGAGGCGATTGAGCGGGTGATGGGCTCGGCGCCGTCGCCCGACGAGTTCATCGAGGCGGCGCTCATCGAGAGCGCGCAGGGACCGCAGCAGGTGCGGTTCAACGCGCACGTGGCGTTCCGCACGGCCTACGAGCTGCTCGAGCAGCTGGCGAACATCCAGGATCGGCGCAAGGCGTTCGTCTACATCAGCAACGGCTACCACTTCAATCCGTTCGCCGAGTCGCGCCTGCAGCGGATCAAGGACTTCTACAGCATCCTCGATGCGGATCTGACGCAGGAAGAGATCACGCGCGACCCGAACCAGACGCAGGATCACCTCCAGACGTCGGCCTTCCACCAGCGGACGGCGTTCTCGACGGCCGATCTGATCAACCAGGTGGCCGAGCTGACGCGCGCGGCCCAGCGGGCCAATGTCGCCTTCTACACGATCGATCCGCGCGGCCTGCAGGTGCCGTCGGTCGACGCGTCGACGCGGGCGCAGATCTCGTACGGCGACATGCGCGACTTCATCACCACCCAGGTGAGCACGCTCCGCGTGCTGGCCGACGAGACGGGCGGGTTTGCCGGCGTCGAGTCGAACGACTTCGACGGCATCCTGCGGCGGATCGATTCGGAGATGAGCGACTTCTACGAGGTGGGGTACATCTCGTCGAATCCCGATCCGACGAAGCTGCGCCGCTTCATCAAGATCGAGCTGACGCGCCCCGGACTGCAGGAGCCGATCTACAAGTCGGAATACACGCTCCCGCGTCCGTCCCGCAACGCGCCGTCGTCGGGCAACTGAGGCGCGACGCCGGGCGGTCTCGATATACCCGCGAGCGGGTCAGGCAGCGGCGGCCGTTGCCTTGACCCGCTCGATGGCTTCCCGCAGGTAGTACTCGTCCATTTCGACACCCACGAAATCGACACCGAGCTTTACCGCGGCGATCGCGGTCGAGCCGAGCCCCATGAACGGGTCGAGCACGAGACCGGCCCGGCTGACGCCGTGCAGGCGGATGCACTGCTCGGGCACGCGGGGCGGGAACGAAGCCGGATGCGGACGGTCGCGGTCGCGGCTCTGAATCGTCTCGTACGGGATGAACCACGTGTTGCCGCGACAGCGGACGCCGGAGCCGGCGCCCGACCAGCGGCGGATGTTCGACGGGTCCTGATACGGCACGCCGATGGCGTGGCGATCGAGCGGAGTCCGGCCGCCCGGGGTGAAGTGGAAGATGAACTCGTGGCAGTCGTTGACGAAGCGGTCGCTGTTAATCGGCTTGTAGTGGCCGACCGCCAGATCCCGCTGGACGCCGGTGGCGCGGCCGGCGGCCTCGCGGTCGATGGCAATCGACTTGACCCAGTGAATCGTGTTCTGCAGCTTGAAGCAGCGCCGCGCCTGCTGCGCGACCTCGAGCGGCACCCACGGATCGGTCGGCTTGGCGCCGACATTCAGGAAGAACGAACTGTCGGGTCGCACGACGCGGGCGACCGCGCTGATCCAGCGTGAGGTCCACGTCAGGTACTTCCGGCGCGGCATGTCGTCCTGGTAGCTCCGGTACTTCACGCCGATGTTGTAGGGCGGCGACGTGACGACGACGCCGACCGAGGCCGGCTCCAGCGAGGGGAGCACGGTGAGGCAGTCGCCGAGATAGAAGCGGAGCGTTGAACGACCGATGGTCAACTCGGCCCAGGGACGGGCCGGGCGAGGAGAAAGCAGCGCAAGCGCCATGGCATTCCCCTTTTCGGTCGGAAGACGCGCCGAGTACAGAGGGGAAGCGGCGCGCGGGCCGCGGAGGCGTGGAGATCAGGCCGGCGGCGTGGGGCCCGACCAATCGGCGTTCCGGATCGTCTGGAAGGCGTGCAGGTCGCGGGCGCGCTGTTCGGCCGCGAACCGGCGGGCCTGGAACAGCCGCAGTGCGTACGCCACGTGGAGCACGACAACGACGACGAGCTGGATCTGTCCGCCGGCTACGCGTGCAGTCTCGTGCAGCTGCGGGAAGAGCGGCCCGAGATTGATCAGCGCGGCCAGACCGAAAAGACGGAAGAAGAGCGGATCAGCGCCGGTGTCGGCGCCGGGCGACGTGGCGAGCCGCATCGCGGTACGTTCCCAGGCCGGCAGGTCCACGCGGTCGGCTTCGTAGGCCACCTGAAGGTAGCGGCCGATTCGTTCGACGCCGACGTGCAGGGCGTACACGACCTCGAAGCCGGCCCAGAGGACCACGAGCGGGATGAGCGCGCGCCAGGCCTCGCCGGGTTCGTGAGGCGTGAACGCCGCGAGCGGCGCCCACACGAAAAACGCGGCCGCGGCGAGCACGACGCGGACCGTGCCGCGCTCGCGAATCGTCGCCCGGAGCTCGCGGTACTCGGCGGTTGCGGTCGTCCCGGCGGGAGGCGGCGGCGAGGAGGGCAGACTCATCGGGTTCCGGTCGGTGTCGATTAATAGTCGAGCGGCGCGATTGACGCAAGCGAGGACCGATTCCGTTGCAGCCGCGGCAGCGTGGATGCTAGGATGCATGCCCGGCGGCAATCCCGTACAGACGGTTCGGCCCTCGAAGAAAATCCGGTTCGGCGTGGAGGCTTGGGTTGCGAGTTGATACCCGTGTGATTCGGCGCTGGTCTGCGGCTGGCCTGGCTCTGATGCTGGCCTGTCTCACGCCCTGGACGGCTGCGGCACAGACGCCCGCGCGGCAGGCGGCTGCCACGCAGCTGAGCGAGTCGGAGCTGATGGAGCTCGTCCCGGAGATCCGGGCCGCGGCGGCCATCATCTACAACCCGCATACCGGCGACATCCTCTGGGAGAACAACTCGCACGACCAGCGATCGATTGCGAGCCTCACGAAGCTCATGACGGCGGTGACGTTCATCGCCTCCGAGCCCGACCTCGATCAGAAGGTCGTCGTCGCGCAGTCCGACGTGCGGAATGCGTCGGTCACCTACCTGCGCGCCGGCGAGCGGGTGACACTGGGCGATCTGCTGCGGCTGACGCTGATCGCATCGGATAACGGTGCGGCACGCGCGATCGCGCGGACGTCCGAGGGCGGCACGGCCGAGTTCGTGCGCCGCATGAACGAGACGGCCAAGCTGATGGGCCTGACCAACACGCACTACGCCGACCCGTCGGGCCTCGATGCGCGCAACGTGTCGACTGCCTACGACATGTCGCACCTGATCGCGTACGCCACGGCGCATCCGACGCTCGGGCCGATCATGCGGCAGCGCGAGGCGACGGTCCGGTCCGGAGCGCGCTCGTTCCGGATCCGCAACACGAACAAGCTGCTCGGCACCGACGTGCCCGTCGTCGGCGGCAAGACCGGCTTCATCCGCAAGGCCGGCTACTGCCTGGCGACGCTGCTGCAGGTTCCGCAGGGGTCGCAGCTGGCGGTGGTCGTGCTCGGGGCGGCCAACAGTGCCATCCGCTTCAACGACGCCCGGGAACTGTTCAACTGGGCCGTTGTCCGCACGACCGGGCTGCTGACCGGCGGCCAGCCGATCGACGTCGCGGGCCGGCCGTGAGCAGCCCGCGGTTCACGTTTCCATCCTCCAGTCGCTGACCGCGCGTGCGCGGCTCCCGACGAATGTCGCCGGCTCACGTCGTCATGGTGGCGTCGGAGATGACGCCATGGGCGAAGACCGGCGGCCTGGCCGATGTGGCCGGCGCCCTGCCGGCCGCGCTCGACGAGCTCGGTATCACGGTGACGAGCTTCGTCCCGCGCTACGGCGGCGTCGCCGTCGACGCGGCGCGGCGCCTCACGCGACCGATCACCCGCGGCGCACTGGGCTTCGACGTCACGTACCACGTCGTGGAGCGATCGCCGCGCCGGCGTGAGGTGCTGGTCGACATTCCGCCGCTGTTCGAGCGTTCCGGTATCTACGGCGAGGGCGGCCACGACTACGGTGACAACGCGGAGCGTTTCGCGATGCTCGCCCTGGCGGCGCTCGAGTTCGCGGTCGACGACACGTCGGCGCCCTCCGTCGACGTCATTCACGCGCACGACTGGGAGGCGGGGCTCGTGCCGCTGCTGGCGCGGTTCGACGATCGCTACGGCGAGCGGTTTGCCGACGCCGGTTTCGTCTTCACGATCCACAACCTCGCGTATCAGGGTGTCTTCGACCGTGACGTCGTCCCTCGACTGGGGCTGCCGTGGTCGACGTTCCGCATCGACACGGCGGAGTTCTGGGGCCGCTTCAGTTTCATGAAGGCGGGGATCGTCGCAAGCGACATGGTGACGACCGTCAGTCCCACCTACGCGCGCGAAACGCTCGGGCCCGAGGCCGGTTGCGGTCTCGACGGGGTCCTGGCCGCGCTTGGGGATCGCTATCTCGGCATCCTCAACGGCATCGACACCGAGGTGTGGAACCCGGCGACCGACCCGTTCCTGCCGGCGCGGTTCCATGCAGCCGATCGGGCCGGCAAGGCTGTCTGCAAGCGGGCGCTGCTCGAGCGGTTCGGCCTGCCGGTGGGCGACGATGCGATGGGCCGGCCGCTCGTGGCGATGATGGCGCGGCTCGTGTCGCAGAAGGGATTCGACCTGATCGCCGAGGCGGCCGACGAGCTGGTCGAACTCGATGCGATGTGGGTGTTCGCCGGCGAGGGGGAGCCGCGGTACGAGGAGATGCTGCGGAATCTGTCCGCCCGTTATCCGTCGCGCGTCGGGGTGTTCGTCGGCTTCGACGAGCAGCTCGCGCACCTCGTGCAGGCGGGGGCCGATCTGTTCCTGATGCCATCGCAATATGAGCCGTGCGGCCTGAACCAGCTGTACAGTCTGCGCTACGGGACGATTCCGGTGGTGACCGCGGTGGGCGGGCTCGACGACACGGTGCGGCCGTACACGCCGCGGGCGCGGCACGCCAACGGCTTCAAGTTCCGCGACCAGTCGGCGGCGACGCTGCTGCGGACGCTGCGGCAGGCGGTCCGTGTCTACCGGGACCGGCCCGTCTGGGCCGATCTGGTGGCCCGGGCCATGGCGCGCGACTCCTCGTGGCGGACGCCGGCGCGCGAATATGTCAAAGTGTACAGACGGGCCCGGCAGCTCGCCCGCGGGAGGCGGGACACCTGAAGGGCCCGGCGAAAGGACTGAGAAGCAGACATGTCATCCGAGCACACTGTCACGTTCACTGACGCCAACTTCGAGACCGATGTCCTGAAGGCCTCGACTCCTGTCCTGGTCGATTTCTGGGCGGAGTGGTGCGGCCCCTGCCGGGCGCTGGCGCCGGTGATCAGCTCGGTCGCCGAGGATTACGCGGGCCGGGTGGTCGTCGGCAAGCTCAACGTCGACGACAACCCCAGCGTGACGCAGAAGTACTTCGTCCGCGGCATCCCGACGGTGATGCTGTTCAAGAACGGCGAAGTCGTCGATCAGGTTGTCGGGCTTGTCGACAAGGGCACGCTCAAGCAGATGGTCGACCGCCATCTGTGAGTCAATCCGCGCCGGCCGGACGCGGCGCGTCCGGCGGACCGGGAAGGGGACGGGGATGACCGGCTCCGGCCGGCGTCCCTGGAACAGGGCATCGATCTCGAGGCTGATTCTGGTTTCCGCATGTCCGACACCGTTCGCAACGTCATCATCATCGGTTCCGGTCCGGCCGGACTGACCGCCGCTCTTTACACTGCGCGCGCGAACCTGGCGCCGCTCGTAATCGAGGGGCTCGAGGCCGGCGGCCAGCTCATGCTGACTACGGCCGTCGAGAACTTCCCGGGCTTCGATCAGGGCATCATGGGGCCCGACCTGATGGGCGCCATGCGTCGCCAGGCTGAACGCTTCGGCGCCGAACTGCGCACCGGTAACGTGACGAAGGTCGATCTCAGCGTGCGGCCGTTCGAAGTCACCATCGGCGAGGGCGAGCTGCTGCGCACGCGTGCCCTCATCATTGCCACCGGTGCATCGGCGCGCCTGCTCGGGCTGCCGGCCGAGCGGCGCCTGATGGGGCACGGCGTGTCCACGTGCGCGACGTGCGACGGGTTCTTCTTCCGCGGCAAGCCGATCGCCGTTGTCGGCGGCGGCGATTCCGCGATGGAGGAAGCCACGTTCCTCACGCGCTTTGCCTCGAGCGTCGTCGTGATCCACCGACGCGATACGCTGCGTGCGTCGAAGGTGATGCAGGAGAAGGCCTTCGCCAATCCCAAGATCCGGTTCGAGTGGGACGCGGAGGTCGTCGACGTGCTCGACAACGGCATGGGGGCCGTCTCTGGCGTCCGCGTGCGCAACGTGAAGACCGGCGCCGAGAAGACCATTCCGGTCGAAGGCGTCTTCGTCGCCATCGGTCACACGCCGAACACGGGGCTCTTTACCGGCCAGCTCGAGATGGACGATCAGGGCTACCTGATCACGCGCGACGGCACGAAGACGAGCGTGCCGGGCGTCTTTGCCGCCGGCGACGTGCAGGATCACGTCTACCGCCAGGCCATCACCGCAGCCGGCTCCGGCTGCATGGCCGCGATCGACGCCGAGCGGTGGCTCGAGGCGACCTACGGCGAGATCGCGCAGGTGCACGTGAGCGAGCCGACGCCCACGACGCCGACCGAATAGCCCCTCGACCGGAGGCGGCCGACCGTCAGTCGATCCAGCCGCCTCCGACCACGTCCTCTCCGTCGTAGAAGACCACGGCCTGTCCGGGCGTCACGGCCAGCTGCGGTACGTCGAACACCACCTGCGCGTGATCGCCCGGTCCGGCTTCGACCGTCGCCGGGGCATCGGGATGACGGTGGCGGATGCGTGCCGTCACTCGCCGCGGGCCGTCGGGTGGCGATCCGGCAATCCAGTTGACGCGCGAGGCCGTCAGCTCGCGGCGTCCCAGTTCCTCGCGTGGGCCGACGACCAGGCGGCGCTCGGCCGGATCGAGGCGCAGCACGTACATCGGGATCGGTCGGGCGAGTCCGAGCCCCTTCCGCTGGCCGACCGTGTACCGATGCAGTCCGCGGTGGCGACCGATGACCGTGCCGGCCGTATCGACGATCTCGCCTTCGAGCTCTCGACCGTCGACGCCGAGCCGGCGCTCGACGAAGCCGCCCGCATCGCCGTCGGCGACGAAGCAGATTTCATGGCTGTCGGGCTTGTCGGCCACCGTCAGGCCGAGCCGCGCCGCCATGGCGCGAACGTCGGGCTTCGTCAGATGGCCGACCGGGAACCACGCGCGCGCGAGCTGTTCCTGCGAGAGCGAGAAGAGAAAGTACGACTGATCCTTGGCCGGGTCGACGCCGCGCAACAGGCGGTACCGTCCGTGCTCCTCGTCGTAGACGACGCGCGCGTAGTGTCCGGTGGCGACCGCGGCGGCGTCGAACGCCTCGGCCCGCTCGAGCAGGTGTGCGAACTTCAGCGTCGCGTTGCAGTGGACGCAGGGAATCGGCGTCCGCCCGCTGGCGTACTCCTCGACGAAGTTGCGGACGACGGTCTGCTCGAACTGTTCCTCGAAGTTGACGATGTAGTGGGGAATGCCGAGCGCGGCCGCGACGCGGCGCGCGTCGTACAGGTCGTCGAGGCTGCAGCAGGAGCCGAACGCCTCGCGTCCTTCCCGCTGATCGTAGAGCTGCATCGACAGGCCGATGACCTCGTGACCAGCCTCGACGAGCGCGGCCGCGGCCACCGACGAATCGACGCCGCCCGACATTGCCGCGACGATGCGCATAGGCAGGTGATCAGCGGCCGGCGACTGCGGGCCGGCCGAGCTGGCGCAGCCGGCTGACGAGCTTCGGCAGCACGCCGACGACGAAGTCGACGTCGGCCTTCGTGGTGGACGGTCCCAGGCTGAACCGGAGCGAGTTCCGGGTGCGCGGCTGCGGCAGTCCCATGGCGCGCAGCACGTGCGACGGTTCGAGCGAGCCCGACGAGCACGCCGACCCGGTGGAGATCGCCACACCTTCGAGGTCGAGGGCGATCAGCAGCGACTCGGCCTCGATACCGTCGAAGGAAATATTCGTCGTGTTCGGCACGCGGCGGGCCGGGTCGCCGTTGACCACGGTGCCGGGCACGGCGGTCAGGATGCCCGATTCGAGCCGATCGCGCAGGGCGGCGATGTCGCCGAGTCCAGTGGCGACGCGCCGCGCAGCGATGCGGGCCGCCACGCCCATTCCGACGAGTGCCGGCACGTTCTCGGTCCCGGCGCGGCGACCGCGCTCCTGCCGGCCGCCGGTCATCTGCGAAAAGAGGCGCACGCCGCGGCGGATCCAGAGCGCGCCGGTGCCCTTCGGACCGCCGAACTTGTGGGCGGAAATCGAGAGCAGGTCGACGCCGAGCGCCTTGACGTCGATCGGCACCTTACCGGCCGACTGCACGGCGTCGGTGTGGAGGAGCGCGCCCGAGCCGCGAACGTGCTTGGCGATTTCCTCGATCGGCTGCAGGGTACCGATCTCGTTATTGGCGTGCATGACCGACACGAGGGCCGTGTCGGGACGGATCGCCTTTGCGACGGCATCGGCCGAGACGACACCGGACGCGTCGACCGGTACGAAGGTGACCTCCCAGCCGCGGCGCTCGAGCGCCCGCATGGTGTTGAGGACCGCTTCGTGCTCGATGGCGGTAGTGACCAGGTGACGTCGGCCGGCCTGTTCGAGGGCTTCGGCGGCGCCACGGATGGCGAGATTGTCGGCTTCGGTGCCGCCGGAGGTGAAGACAATCTCGCTGGCTTCGGCGCCGAGCAGGCGGGCGACCTCGGTTCGCGCGGTGTCGAGTGCGGCCTTGGCCTGCTGGCCGAAGGTGTGCACCGACGAGGCATTGCCGGGGATGCCGGCCATGGCCTGGGAGACGGCCTCGACGACCTCGGGCAGCGGGGGAGCGGTCGCGTTGTAGTCGAGGTAGATCCGCATCAAGCCATGGTAGCATTGCGCGTCGGCCGGCATCGTGCGCCGGCCGCAGCACGTGACCCTGCCGACCGGCACGCCGGACAGGCGGGGGCGGCAATGTGTACGGTAAGTACCCTCCCTGACTTGCCGATATACGGTTGTGACTCGACTGGGGGCCGCGGTGCGCCGAGGATCGCGTCCCCGACTCCACCCAGCCGGTCTGGTCAGAACCCCCGTCCGGCTGTCTCCAGGAGTCTTTCCAGCTTGGAGAAGTGACACATGTGGAAGCGTGACGAGGCCGTCCGACCGCCTCAACCAGCAGCAGCCAGCCCCGTTCCCACCCCCCAGGAGTCGGCGAGGCCCGACGCAGTGCGACAGGAGAAGGGCACCGTGAACATCGGCAAGAGCGTCATCATCAAGGGTGACCTGACCGGCAGCGAGGACCTCACGATCGAGGGCCAGGTCGAAGGCAAGATCGAGCTCCGCAACAACGTGCTGACGATCGGGGCCAACGGCAAGATCAAGGCGCAGATCTTCGCCAAGGTCGTCATCGTGCAGGGCGAAGTGCAGGGCAACATCACCGCGAGCGAGCGCATCGACATCCGCGACAACGGGTCGGTCGACGGCGACCTGGTGGCGCCTCGGATCGCGATTGCCGACGGTGCGCACTTCCGCGGCAGCATCGACATGCAGCGGCAGCCGAAGACCGGCGGAGAGGCGAAGCCGGCGGCCGCGCCGCCGGCGGCCGCCGCGGTCAAGTAGCCGCTGCGGGGCACGCCCCCGCGACGGCTCCAGTAATACCGTGGCTTCTCTGTTCCGATGGGGAGGGCGTGCCAGAGCGTCGTCCTCCTCTCCGGCATCCGAGCCGGCGGCCGGGCAGGCGGCCGGCTCGGCCACCAGCAAGGTTCTGCCGAAGCTGCTGCAGGCGCTCGGGACGATCGACGCGCCGGTGCTGATGGACCTCGGCCCGGTCGTCGGCGCCAACATCTCGTTTCTCGGCGAAGAGCTCGGCTGCCGCATCTTCGTCGAGGACCTCTTTGCCGTGGTCGAAGAGCACGGCAGGGCAGGGACGCGGGAGCAGCTCGTCGACGTCCTGCCGGCAAAGCTGACCCGTGCCGACGCTTCGGTCGACGGCATCTTCTGCTGGGACCTGTTCGATTACCTCGACCGGGAAACGGCGCGGGTGCTGGCGGCCCGTCTGGTGGCCATTCTCAGACCCGGCGGCGTGCTGTACGCATTCTTCGGGTCGAAGCCCGGCGAGCTGCAGCACTACAACCGCTTCCGGATCGAGGACCGGGATCGCATCGCGACGCAGCAGGTGCCGGCCACGCCGACGTCGCGGCTGGTGCTCGTCAATCGCGACGTGAACCGGATGTTCGACGGGCTCGTTGTGTCAGAATCCGTGCTGCTCAAGAGCAACGCGCGGGAGACGCTCTTCCGCAAGCCGGCCTGAGGCCGGCGCGGTTCGGTTCCCGCCGGCAGCGTGGCGACCTCATGGCGAAGGCTCCGATTGCACTGCTGACCGACTTCGGTACGCGCGACCACTACGTGGGGGTGATGAAGGGCGTGATGCTCGGCATCAATCCCGATGCGACGCTGGTGGACCTGACGCACGACCTGCCGCCGCACGACGTTGCCGCCGCCGCGCACGAGCTCGCCGTCACCTATCGCTACTTTCCGGCGGGCACGATTTTCCTCGTCGTCGTCGATCCCGGGGTCGGCTCGGCGCGGCGGGGGATCGCCGCCGAGGCGGGCGACTGGCGCTTCGTCGCGCCCGACAACGGCGTCCTCACGGCCGTCTTCCAGGAGGTACCGCCGCGGCGGGTGGTCGAGCTCAGCGAGCGCCGGTACGCGCGGCCGACGGTGAGCCGGACGTTCGAAGGGCGCGACCGCTTTGCGCCGGCCGCCGCCTGGTTGTCGCGGGGGGTGCACGTCACCGCGCTCGGGCGGCCCGTCAGCGACTACGTGCGGCTCGATCTTCCCGCGCCCCATGTCGAAGAGACGCGCCTTTCGGGCGTTGTCGCGCGGGTCGACCGCTTCGGCAACCTCATCACGAACCTCGACCGCAAGGCCTGCGAACGACTCACCGAAGGCGTCGGCGTGCTGCGACTGACCGTGGCGGGGCAGCCGATCGATCGCATCGTGTCGACCTACAGCGACATCGGCGCCGACGAAGTGGCGGCGCTGTTCGGCAGCACCGATCACCTTGAGATTGCCATGCGTGCGCGTCGGGCCGACGAGCGGCTCGGCGTGGGCGTCGGCGCCGACGTGGAGCTTGTCCGCGTCTGACCGTCGGCTCGTCGTCGGGCCGGAGTACGTCGATGCCGACAGCCTGCGGCAGGCGGCCGACTGGCTGCGGGCGGGCGGCCTTGTCGTCTATCCCACGGACACCTATTACGGCATTGCGGCCGATCCCGCGTCGTCGGCGGCCGTACGGGCCGTGTTCGATGTCAAAGGACGCGCCTCAGGCGAGGCGTTGCCGCTCGTGGCCGCGTCGCTCGAGCAGGTGAGGGCCGCCTGCGGCGAGCTTTCGATTCGATCGGCGGAGCTGGCCGAGGTGTTCTGGCCCGGGCCGCTGTCGCTCGTGCTCGATGCGCCGTCCTGGATGGTGCCCGAGGTACACGCCGGCCGCGGCACGATTGCCATCCGCGTGCCCAATCATCCCGTCGCCCGCGCGCTGGCCGAGGCGTTCGGCCGGCCGATCACCGCCACGAGCGCGAACCGCAGCGGCCGTCCGCCGGTCGCCCGTGTCGACGAGCTCGGCGATCTGCTCGACGATCCCCGCCTGTTCGTCATCGACGCGGGGCCGACACCGGGCGGTGCGCCATCGACGCTCGTCGACGCGCGGCGCGACCCGCCGGCGTGCCTCCGGCACGGCGCGATCCCGTGGAACCGCGTGCTAACATCGCGAAGAGAATGAGCCGACATCCGACGACGTCTTCGGCGCGCGAACGCGCGGCGCTCGTGCGGTTGACGACGCGTGCGACGCGGACGATCGAGAGTGCGGCGGCGCTCGACGAGCTCGAAGGACTCGCGCGCGCTGCCGGTGCGGAAGTCGTCCTGCGCGTCGCGCAGGAGCGCGACGCGGTCGATCCGGGCACGCTCATCGGCCGCGGCAAGGCCGGGATGCTGGCTGCGGCAGCCGCCGAGGCGGATGTCGATCTCGTCATCGTCGACAACGAGCTCACGCCGGCGCAGGCGAAGAACCTCGAGAAGCTGATCGGCCGGCGCGTCATCGATCGCACGGCGCTGATTCTCGATATCTTCGCGCGCCGCGCGCGGACGCGCGAAGGGCAGCTGCAGGTGGAGCTGGCGCAGCTGAAGTACATGCTGCCGCGGCTGGCCGGATCGTCGACGGCGCTGTCGCGCCTCGGCGGCGGCATCGGTACGCGCGGCCCGGGCGAGACCAAGCTCGAGACGGATCGCCGGCGCATCCGGCAGCGCATTGCGGCGCTCGAGCAGGAGATTGCTGCCGTCCGACGCCGGCGGGGGTACCTGCGCGCCCGCCGTCGCCGCGAGCAGACACCGGTCGTCGCGCTCGTCGGCTACACGAACGCCGGCAAGACCACGCTGTTCAACCAGCTCACCGGCGCGGGCGCCGTGGCGTCCGATGCGCTCTTCGTGACGCTCGATCCGCTCGTGCGGCGTGTCAGGCTCGGCAGTAGCGGTCAGGTGCTGCTGACCGATACGGTCGGCTTCATCGACCGGCTGCCGCACCAGCTGGTCGCGGCCTTTCACGCGACGCTCGAGGAAGTGGCTGCTGCCGATCTGCTGCTGCATGTGATCGACGCGGCTGCGCCGGATCGGGATCGGCACATGGCGGCAGTCGACAGCGTGTTGCGCGAGGTCGGGGCCGACCACGTGCCGCTGCTGCTGGTCTTCAACAAGGCCGATCGCCTGAGCCATGCCGAGCGCGAGGCGATCGCCGCGCGATATCCCGGTGCATTCCTTGTCTCGGCGCGCGACGGCAGCGGCCTGACCACGCTCGTCGAGGCGATCGCGCGGCAGCTGGCCGCCGACCGGACGCGAATCGTGCTCGAGCTCGATCGTTCCGACGAGGGCGATCGGGCCCTGCTCGCCGACCTCTACCGCCACGGGCGCGTCGTCAGCTTCGAGAGCGGAACCGATGACGTGGTGTCGATCGAAGCGGACGTGCCGAGGCGCCTTGTCGAACGGTACGTCAGGAGTTCGAGAACCGCATGACCCACCTGCTGCGTCCCGCCGCGATCGCCCTGATCGGGGCGCTGACCCTGGCGGGCTGTGCCGCCCGCGGACCGGCTGCCGCCGTGCCGCCACCCGCCGTCCTCCGCTATCCGGCTTATCCGATGCCCGCGATTCCGGGCACGCTCGACGCGTCGGCTGCGGTCAGAACGCGCCACGAGAACGCGTGGAACCGGCTGCAGTCAGGTGACGTGCGCGGAGCCACGCGCGACTGGAGCCAGCTGCTCAACCAGGCCCCGGACTTCTATCCCGCACAGGTCGGGCTGGGATTCGTCCACCTCGCCACCGGCGACTACGACGACGCCGCGGCGCGGTTTGCCGTCGCGCTGGGGGCGGACGAAACGTACCTGCCCGCGTGGGTTGGCCGGGCCGAGGCGCTGCTCGGTCTCGAACGCGAGGCCGAAGCGGTTGAGGCGATGGAGCGGGTGCTCGCGCTCGATCCCTCGCGTGAGTCGGTGCGCACGCGGCTCGAGCTGGTGAGGTTCCGGCTGACGCAGTCGTCGATTGAGGCGGGACAGCAGGCCCGTGCCGCGGGACGGCACGCCGAAGCCGTGTCGCACTTCGAGCGCGCGCTTTCGCTGGCGCCCGAGAGCACCATGATCCTGAGCGAGCTGGCGCGCGCCGAGCTCGATGCCGGGCGGCTCGAGCAGGCCGAAGCCCACGTCCGTCAGGCGCTGGCGATCGAAGGCTCCGAAGCCGGCTGGCACGCGCTGCTCGGCGAGGTGCTCGAGGCGCGCGGGGCGCTGACCGAGGCGGCCGACGCCTTCATCCGCGCCGACTCGCTCATGCCGAACGATGAGTGGCGCGCGCGGGCCCGCGACCTGCGCGACCGCGCCGAGGTCGCCGCACTGCCCGAGAGCTTCAGGAACATCACCTCGGCCGCCACCATCACCCGCGCTGACGTGGCGGCCTACGTCGGCATCTACCTGCGCGATCTGGTCGAGCAGGCGCCGGCGCGCGCCGCCACGGTGGCCACCGACATCCGCACGCATTGGGCCGCGCCCTGGATTCTCGCCGTCACGCGGGCGGGCATCATGACGGTGTTTCCCAATCACACCTTCCAGCCGTCGGCCGTCGTGCGGCGCGGCGACCTGGCTGCGGTAGCCGCAGAGCTCGCGCGCCTCGCGGCCGCCGGCCGGCCCACGCTGGTGCAGGAGTGGGAAGCGCAGCGGCCCACGTTCGCCGACGTGACGCCGGGCAATCTCTTCTACGAAGCCGCGGCCCTGGCGACCGCCGCAGGCCTCATGACACCGGACGCCGGCGCGCGGTTCGAACCGACCCGGCCGGCGACCGGCCGCGAACTGCAGCAGATCGTCGAACGCATCGGCACGATCCGCTGATTCCCGACGAAAGGTCCGGCGCCGCAGACCGACCTCTTTCCCTCGGTCGCCTGCGGTGCTGCTGCCTGCCGGCCCTCCCGCGGCGAACCGCTCCGCCCGGAACGACCGGCGGTCCCGGTATCATGCTGGCCGTGACGTCCGTGCTGACCGCTGCCAATCAGCTCACGCTGCTCCGCATCGTGCTGGTGCCGGTCTTCGCCCTGTTCCTGTTCTACGGACGGGCGGGCTGGGCGCTCGCAACGTTTGCCGTGGCCGGACTTACCGATGCGCTCGACGGCCTGATCGCGCGCAGGACGGGGCAGGTGACGACCATCGGCGCGTGGCTCGACCCGATGGCCGACAAACTCCTCGTGGCCACGATGTTCATCATGCTGACGGTGCCCGGGCTCGGACTGCCGCACCGGCTCCCGCTCTGGCTGACCGTGCTCGTACTGAGCCGCGACATCGTCATCGTGGCGACGGTCACGGTGGTGAACCTGGCCGGGGCGCGGCGGACGTTCCGGCCATCGCTGCTGGGCAAGGCGGCCACGGCTGTTTACGTGCTGACCGGCGTGGTCGCGCTCGGCGCGAACGTCTTCGACGGCCGGGTCGGCGGGCTCGTCGAGCTGTTCGTGTACGCCTCGCTGACCCTCACGCTGGCCTCGGGCCTGCACTACGCGGTGAGCATCTTCAGACGACTGGGCACCGAGTAGCCTCCGGCGGGTCGCGTCGCGATCTACCGGCCGGGCAGGTCCATCTTCTGCCGGAAGTAGTCGATGGTGGCCGTGAGACCTTCCTCGAGCGCCACCTTCGGTTCCCAGCCCAGCAGCGTGCGCGCGCGGGTGATGTCGGGCTGCCTCACCTTGGGATCGTCCTCGGGCAGCTCGCGGTAGACGATGCGGCTCGAGGAGCCGGTCATGCGGATGATGAGCTTCGCGATGGCCTCGATCGACATCTCGTGCGGGTTGCCGATGTTGACCGGCTCGTTGACGTTGGACTCCATCAGGCGCAGGATGCCGTCGACCAGGTCGGTCACGTAGCAGAAGCTGCGGGTCTGGCTGCCGGAGCCGAAGATCGTCACGTCCTCGCCGCGCAGTGCCTGCGAGATGAAGTTGGGCACCGCGCGCCCGTCGTTGATCCGCATGCGCGGCCCGTACGTGTTGAAGATCCGCACGATCTTCGTGTCGAGCCCGTGATAGCGGTGGTAGGCCATCGTCATGGCCTCGGCGAAGCGCTTGGCTTCGTCGTAGACGCCGCGCGGCCCGACCGGGTTGACGTTGCCCCAGTAGGTTTCCTTCTGCGGATGCTCGAGCGGATCGCCGTACACCTCTGACGTCGAGGCAAGCACGAACTTCGCGTTCTTGGCCTTCGCGAGGCCGAGCGCCTTGTGCGTTCCGAGCGCGCCGACCTTGAGCGTCGGGATGGGCCACTCCATGTAGTCGGCCGGACTGGCGGGGCTCGCCCAGTGGAAGACCACGTCGACCGGACCGTCGACGTGGATGAAGTTCGTCACGTCGTGCTTGATGAAGACGAAGTCGCGCCCCATCAGGTGGCTGATGTTGGCGAGATCGCCCGTGATCAGGTTGTCGATGCCGATGACCGAGTGACCACGGTCGAGGAGGGTTTCGGAGAGGTGGGAGCCGATGAATCCCGCCGCTCCGGTGATGACGATGCGCATATGGTGACGTATCCCGGGTGGATCAGGTGTGGAACAGCCGCTCGCGGTTCCGCAGCAGCGTAAGCCACATGATCTTGAAGTCGAGCGTCAGCGACCAGTTCTCGATGTAGTAGAGGTCGAACTCGATACGCTTCTCGAGCGACGTGTTCCCGCGCCAGCCGTTCACCTGGGCCCAGCCGGTGATGCCCGCCTTTACCTTGTGCCGCAGCATGTACTGCGGGATGCGGTGCTTGAACTGCTCGACGAAGAACGGGCGTTCGGGCCGCGGGCCGACGATCGACATGTCGCCGCGGAGCACGTTCCAGAACTGCGGCAGCTCGTCGATGTCCCAGCGGCGCAGCCACCGGCCGATGGGCGTCGCGCGCGGGTCGTCATCGCGGGCCCAGATCGGGCCGCTCGCGTCTTCGGCGTCGACCGGCATCGAGCGGAACTTGTAGACGGTGAACGGCTTGCCGTCGAGTCCCATGCGCTCCTGCCGGTAGAAGACGGGGCCGGGCGAGCTGCGCTTGATCAGAATCGCGATGACGATGGCCGGGATGGCACCCACGCCGATGACGACGAGCGACAGCGCCACGTCGACGATGCGCTTCAGGACGGCGTTGAAGCCGCGCAGCGGCACGTCGTTGATGCTGATGAGCGGCAGGCCGTCGAGGTCCTCGAGCCGCGCCCGCAGCGCGATGAACTGCAGCAGGTCGGGCACCACGTGCACGTCGATGCACTCGCGGCTCGCGAACTCCACGATGCCGAGCATCTTGACGTGTTCCTCGATCGGCAGCGCCACGCAGATCTCGTCGATCTTCTCCTGCGCGCAGATCTGCGGCAGGGCGGCGGGCGTGCCCGGCAGCGGCAGGCCCCGGGGGCCGATGGGGGCGCCCGCGGGGCCACCGGGTCGCCCGA
>QGVF01000049.1 GCA_003242705.1 Acidobacteriota bacterium | reverse complement strand
CTTCGCCACGTCGGTCGTGACCGTGCCGGTCTTCGGGTTCGGCATCAGCCCGCGCGGGCCGAGCACCTTGCCCAGGCGCCCGACGGCGCGCATCATGTCGGGCGTCGCCACGACCGCGTCGAAGTCCGTCCAGCCGCCCAGGATGCGCTCGACCACTTCCTCGCCGGCGACCTCGTCGGCGCCCGCCTCGGCAGCCTCACGCTGCTTGTCGGGACCGGCAATCACCAGCACCCGCTTCGAGCGCCCCAGCCCGTGCGGCAGCACGACCGTGCCGCGCACCATCTGATCCGAGTGCTTCGGATCGACGCCGAGCCGGATTGCAATCTCGACGGTTTCGTCGAACCGGCTGAACCTGATCTGCTGCAGGAGCGGCACGGCTTCCTCGATCGTGTGGAGCCTGTCCGGAACCTGTGCCCGGGCCGCTTCGTACTTCCTGCCCCGTTTACGCATGCGGTACCTCGTGGTGCCAGCGGGCGCCCGCGGCGCCCTCCCACTCCATTGAACGTTGTCGACGCCGCGCCCGGGGAGCCGGCCGGCGTCGTGATGGCTCAGTCGATGACGTCGACGCCCATCGACCGGGCCGTGCCGCGGACCGAGGCGATCGCCGCCTCGACCGAATCCGTGTTGAGATCGGGCAGCTTCAGCCGCGCGATTTCCTCGACCTGCTTGCTCGTGACCGTGCCGACCTTCGTCTTCGGCGGCTCACCCGACCCCTTGGCGATGTTCGCCGCCCGCTTGAGCAGGACCGGGACCGGCGGGGTCTTCGTCACGAACGAGTAGGACCGATCGGCGTAGATCGTGACGACGGCCGGGATGATGAGCCCCTCGTCCTTCGCGGTCTTCGCGTTGAAAGCCTTGCAGAAGTCCATGATGTTGATGCCGTGCGGCCCGAGCGCGGTGCCGACCGGCGGCGCGGGCGTGGCCTTGCCCGCGGCAATCTGGAGCTTCACCTGTCCCACTACCTTCTTCGCCATGTGTCCTTCTCGCTGCGGGGCGCTCCCGGCCCGCTACATCGCTACAGCTTCTCGACCTGGAGAAAATCGAGCTCGACCGGCGTCGCGCGGCCGAAGATCGTCACCATCACCTTCAGCGTGTTCTTCTCCGGGTTGACCTCGTCGACGACACCGTTGAAGCTGGCGAACGGTCCCTCGTTGATCCGCACCTGATCGCCGCGCTCGAAGGTGTACTTCGGCTTGGGCTTCTCGGCCGCGGCGGTGACCTGCTGGAGGATCTGGTCGACCTCCTCGCGGCTGAGCGGCGTGGGCTTGGCGCCGGCGCCGACAAAGCCGGTCACCTTCGGGGTGTTCTTCACCACGTGCCAGGCCGCGTCGGACATGTGCATCTCGACGAGGATGTAACCGGGGAAAAACCGCCGGGAGCTCTTCACCTCGCGGCCGCCGCGCTTCTCGACGACATCCTCGGTCGGGATGAGGACCTCGCCGATCTCGTCTTCGAGACCGTACGCCTGCACGCGCTGCAGGAGCGACTCACGCACCTTGTTCTCGAACCCCGAGTACGTGTGGATGATGTACCACTGCTTGGTCTTGTCGTCAGTCATGGTCCGCCCGGCCGGCCCCGCTCCGCAGCCTCCCCCGCTCCACGGTCGGCCTCAGCCGACCCGCTCGAACACCCAGGCGACCAGCCAGGACAGCACCAGGTCCCACGCGTAGAGGTACAGGCCGATGAAGACCGACACGATGATCACGACGATGGTGGTCGCCCAGACCTCGCGACGGGTCGGCCAGGTCACTCGGCCGAGCTCGGCCCGCACTTCGGTGAGGAACCGGCGCGCCCGGCCGAACAGGCCGCTGACGTGCTCGGGAGATTCCTTCAAGGTGTCCAACATCACTGGTTCGTCTGGTGAACGCAGGCCCCGGCCGCACGTCCCCGGCGCGTCCTCACGAGAGCGGCGCACGACGCGTGCGCCGGAATTCTGGCAGGCCAGGAGGGACTCGAACCCCCAGCCCTCGGTTTTGGAGACCGATGCTCTACCAATTGAGCTACTGGCCTGTGCCCGTCGGGAACGCCGAGCGTTCCCTTACTTGCTCTCCCGGTGCACCGTGTGCTTACGGCAGAACCGGCAGTACTTGCTGAACTCGAGCCGCTCGGACGTCTTGCGGCGGTTCTTCGTCGTGCTGTAGTTCCGGCGCTTGCAGTCGGTGCACGCCAGGCTCACTATCTCGCGCATGTCCGTCCCCTATCGATCGCGTTGCCCGACGGCAGCGCGGTCGGTGCACGGCCCCGCCCGACGGCGGGGCCGCACCCCGGCCCCCGCTACTCGATGATCTCGGTAATCGTCCCGGCGCCGACCGTCCGTCCGCCCTCGCGGATGGCGAAGCGCGAGCCCTTCTCGAGCGCGACCGGCGTCAGCAGCTCGGCCGTGATCGTCGTGTTGTCGCCCGGCATCACCATCTCGACGCCCTCGGGCAGGTGCAGCGTGCCCGTCACGTCGGTCGTCCGGATGTAGAACTGCGGGCGATAGCCGTTGAAGAACGGCGTGTGACGACCGCCCTCGTCCTTCGACAGGATGTAGACCTCGGCCTTGAACTTCGTGTGCGGCTTGATCGTGCCCGGCTTGGCCAGTACCTGACCACGCTCGACGTCGTCCTTCTCGACGCCGCGCAGCAGCACGCCGATGTTGTCGCCCGCCACGCCCTCGTCGAGGATCTTCCGGAACATCTCGATGCCCGTGACGACCTTCTTCTGCGTCTCGCGGTAGCCGACGATCTCGACCTCGTCGCCGACCTTCACCCGGCCGCGCTCGACACGGCCGGTGACGACCGTGCCGCGGCCCGAGATCGAGAAGACGTCCTCGATCGGCATCATGAACGGCTTGTCGACGTCACGCTCGGGGAGCGGAATGTAGGTGTCGAGCGCCTCCATCAGCTTCAGGATCGACTCGACGCCCTCGGGATCACCCTGCAGCGCCTTGAGCGCCGACACGCGCACGACCGGCAGCTCGTCGCCCGGGAAGTTGTAGCTCTTCAGCAGGTCGCGCACCTCGAGCTCGACCAGGTCGAGCAGCTCGGGGTCGTCGACCGCGTCGACCTTGTTGAGCGCAACGACGAGGTACGGCACGTTGACCTGCCGGGCGAGCAGCACGTGCTCGCGCGTCTGCGGCATCGGGCCGTCGACGGCGCTCACCACGAGGATGCCGCCGTCCATCTGCGCGGCGCCCGTGATCATGTTCTTGATGTAGTCGGCGTGGCCCGGGCAGTCGACGTGGGCATAGTGCCGGTTCGGCGTGGAGTACTCGACGTGGCTCGTGGCGATCGTCAGGATCTTCGTGTCGTCACGACGGCCCTGCGACTCGGAAGCCTTCGCCACTTCGTCGTACGGAACGAACTTGGCCCAGCCCTTGTCGGCCGCGACCTTGGTCAGCGCCGCGGTCAGCGTCGTCTTGCCGTGGTCGATGTGGCCGATGGTGCCAACGTTCACGTGCGGCTTCGAACGATCAAACTTCTCTTTCGCCATTGCTCTCCGTCCTCAGTTGAATGGCGTCGCGCCCGGACTGCCGGGTCTGCCGAGGCGCAGGGACCCCACGTCCCGCTGCCCACGCCGTCTCTTTCTCACTTACCTGCGGGCCCACCCCGCACAACTTCGCTGCCTCACCCCGACGGCCGGCTCCGGCCGCGAATCCTGGAGCCGATGACCGGGATCGAACCGGTGACCTCGTCCTTACCAAGGACGTGCTCTGCCAACTGAGCTACATCGGCCTTCGCTCTATCGCTCGTTCCGACCACCCGGCCGGAGCCGCGCGGGCGCCCGGCAAGTCCTGGAGCGGGAGACGGGAATCGAACCCGCGACCAACAGCTTGGAAGGCTGTGACTCTACCACTGAGTTACTCCCGCCTTCGTGAACCGCTCGTAGCCGCCCGCCTTGCGGCAGACAGGCCCGCCTGCTCTGCGACGTCTGCTCTGCTCTGTTCTTCCGGTCGCGGCGCCACGGCGGCCGACCGGACGGCCCAGCCGCCGCCAGGTCCCGAACCGACCGGCGAAAGCTGGTGGCGAGGGAAGGATTCGAACCTTCGAAGCCACTAGGGCGACAGATTTACAGTCTGCTGCGTTTGACCGCTTCGCTACCTCGCCGCAATTCCGTTCGCGACCTGTCCGTCCGTGCGCGCCAGCCCGGGGCCCCGCACATCCATCGCCGTCGTGCGGAGCGTGGCTCCCGCGCGCGTGATTCGAAGGGGTGGACCCTGAACTTGGAGCTGGCGAAGGGATTCGAACCCCCGACCAGCTGATTACAAATCAGCTGCTCTACCAGACTGAGCTACGCCAGCCGAACAAACTGGAAATGCTAGCACGGACTGTGCCAGAGAAGCAACTCTTTCGCTCGGCGCCAGCCTTCCGGCGCTCCGCCCGGGGTCCGTCGAGCCGGCCAGGGACCATCCTGCCGGCCGCGCCCGGGCCCGGACCATACAGTTTCGCATGATTTGCCCATTCTGCGCTACCGGTCCGCCGCACGGGCCGCACGCCGCTGCCGCGCCGCTTCGAACAGCGCCACCGCCGCGGCCACCGACACGTTCAGGCTCGACACCATGCCCGCCATCGGAATCCGCACGAGGCGATCGCACCGCTCCCGCACCAGTCGCCGCAGCCCGGTACCCTCGGCCCCGACGACAAACGCCGTCGGCGCGGTGTAGTCGACCGCGTCGTAATCCTCGTCGGCATCGCCGGCCAGCCCCACCGTCCACACGCCGAGCTGCTCGAGCTCCTCGAGCGTCCGCGCGATGTTGACCACGGTCGCAATCTTCACGTGGTGCACGGCGCCGGCCGACGCCCTGGCCGTCGCGCCGGCAAGCGGCGCGGCGTGACGCGCCTGGCGCACGACGCCGTCGGCGCCCGCCGCGTCGACACTGCGCAGAATCGCCCCGACGTTCTGTGGGTCTTCCACACCATCGAGCACCACGAGCAGCGGCGCACCGGTCGCCCCGGATACGAGCTCCTCGACCGTATACGCCGGCAGCGGCGACAGCTCGGCCGCAACCCCCTGGTGCACGCCGCCGCGCGCCAGTCGATCGAGCGCCCGGCGATCGACGGTCTCGACCACCAGCCGCAGCTCGTAGGCGCGGGCCACGAGCGCGTCGACGCGCGGGCCGGCGCCGCGCTCGTGCACGAGCTTCGACACGCGCCGCGCCTTGAGCGCTTCGGAAACGGGATTGATGCCGTAGACGACCGCCACCTGTCCGACTCCTCCGGCCGCCTCAGCGGGCCACCTCGATCACCATCCTCAGCCGCTCCAGGCACGACCGCACCGGCGCGATGCCGGCGCTTGTCCCGAGCGCCGCACCACGCTCGATCGCCGGCACGAGCACGTCGAGCTCCGGGCCGGATTCCGCAGCGGTGAGCGCGGCCCGCAGCGGGTGCAGCAGCGCCCGCCCCTTGAGGCCGGTCGCCTCGCGCGCCACTGCCACCGCGCGCCTGAACGTCTCGCGATCGACGAGCGGACCGATCGCCGCCGCCGCTTCGGCAAAGGCCTCCACGACCTTCCGGCCATCCTCCTCTGCCTCCACGAGCGCCCGCGCCTCCGGCGCCTGCCATGCAAAGACGAACGCCACCCGATCGGCGATCTCCTCGAGCCTGTCGACCGATCCGACCGCCATCGGCAGCAGGAGCTCGACATATGCGCGTGCCTCCGTCGAAGCGGCATCGGTCACGAAGCCGCGCGCGACGAACCAGGGCATGGCGTCGGCGGCCACGCGCGAAGCCGGCAGCATCCGCATGTACTGCCGGTTCATCCACGCGAGCTTGTCGAAGTCGAACACGGCCGGACTCCGGCTCACGTGCTCGAGCGTGAAGCGCGCAATCATCTCGTCGAGCGGCACGATCTCTTCGTCGCCGCCGGGCGACCAGCCGAGCAGCGCGAGATAGTTGACGAGCGCTTCGGGCAGGTAGCCGCGCGCGCGGAACTCGGCGACGCTCGTCGCGCCGTGCCGCTTCGACAGCGGCGCATGATCCGGCCCGTGGACGAGCGGCAGGTGGGCAAACGCCGGCGGCCGATGCCCGAGCGCCTCGTACAGCAGGATCTGCCGCGGCGTGTTCGAGATGTGATCTTCTCCCCGAATCACCAGCTCGATCCCCATCGCCGCATCGTCGACGACCACCGCGAAGTTGTACGCCGGCAGCCCGCCCGATCGGACGAGCACGAAGTCACCGACCACGAGGCTCGACACCGAGACCTCACCCCGCACGACGTCGCGGAACGAGATGTCGCGCGCGCCCGGCGGCACGGCAAAGCGGATGGCCGCCGGCTCGCCCCGCGCGACGCGCGCCGCCGCCTCCGCCGGGTCGATCCCGCGGCATCGTCCGCTATAGCGCGGGGGCGTGCCCTGCCGCAGCGCCTCCTCGCGCGCGCGTTCGAGCTCGGCCGGCGAACAGAAGCAGTAGTAGGCCTGTCCGCGCTCGAGCAGCGACCGCGCCGCGCGCGTATAGAGGTCGACGCGCTCGCTCTGCCGGTACGGCCCGAACGGGCCGCCGACATCGGGCCCCTCGTCCCAGGTCAGTCCCAGCCAGCGCAGTTCGGCCAGCATCGCCTCGGCCAGGGCGTCGCTCGAACGTTCGCGATCGGTATCCTCGATGCGGAGCACGAACGTTCCCTGGTGACGCCGCGCGACGAGCCAGTTGAACAGCGCGGTCCGCGCGTTGCCGACGTGCAGCTGGCCGGTCGGACTGGGAGCGAAGCGGACACGCATGGCTACGCCCCGGTGACGCGAACGACGGTCGCCACGGCGTGGGCGGCAATCGCCTCGCCCCGCCCGACCGCGTCGACCCCTTCGTTCGTCTTGCCCTTGACGCTCACGGCGGACACGTCGAGCCCGAGGACATCTGCCACGCGCTGGCGGATCGCCGGCAGGTGCGGCACGAGCTTCGGCCGTTCGAGCACGACGGTGACGTCGGCGCTGGCCGGTCGCCATCCGCCGGCCGCGAGGATCGCGACCGAGCGGCTGAGCAGATCGAGCCCCGCCACGTCCTTCCATTGCGGATCGGTATTCGGGAAGTGCTGCCCGATGTCGCCGAGGCCGGTCGCGCCGAACAGCGCGTCGGCCAGCGCGTGGCAGACGACGTCGCCGTCGGAGTGCCCGAGCGGGCCGCGGTCCGACGGCAGCCGTTCGCCGGCGAGGACGAGCGGCCGTCCATCCACGAGCCGATGCAGGTCGTAGCCGGTGCCCACGCGGACGGCCGGCGCAAACTGCGCGCGCGCCCGCTCCAGGTCGTCGCTGGTCGTAATCTTCACGTTGCGCTCGTGTCCTTCGACAATCTCGACGGCGTGTCCGGCACGCTCGGCGAGCATCGCTTCGTCGGTCCCTTCCATGCCCGAGGCCCCCAGCGCCACGGCCGCCTCGAGCACCGGCCGCCGGAATCCCTGCGGCGTCTGCGCGAGCCAGATCTCGCCGCGCGGGATGGTCTCGGCCACCAGACGGCTCGAGGCCGGCACGCGCTTGATCGTGTCGCGTGCGGCGACGGCCGGCACGGCGGCGCCGGTCCGCCCGGCGGCCTCGATCACCCGGTCGATCGTGGCGCGGTCGACGAACGGGCGCGCCGCGTCGTGCACGAGCACCAGCTCGTGCCCGGACGGCAGCGCGGCCAGCCCCGCGGCCACCGAATCCTGCCGTCTGGCGCCGCCCGCCGCGATCGCACACGGGAGCCTCGTCGATCCGACGAGCGCCCGTCCGTCGCCCACCAGCTCTTCCGGCAGCACGACCACGATCGCCGCCACGCCGGGATGTGCGTCGAACGCCGCCACGCTCCGCTGCAGAACGGTCCGTCCTCCGAGATCGATCAGCTGCTTGGGAATCGCGCTTCCCGTCCGCGTGCCCCGCCCTCCGGCGACGATGATGACTCCTACCGACATGTCAATCCAGCTCGACCTTCGACGCGACGACGTCGCGCACCTGCTGCGCCAGCGCGCGGGCATCGGCCCGGCTCAGGCCGCGCGTCTCGATTGGCGGGTGCAGGTACACCTTGACGTGCCCGGGGCAGGTCATCAGCCGTCCTTTCAGCATGACGTGTCGCGTGCCCGAGACCGTCACCGGCACGACCGGCAGGTCCGAATCGATTGCCAGCAGGAAGACGCCGCCCTTGAAGCGTCCGACCCGGCCGTCGCGGCTGCGCGTGCCTTCCGGGAAGATGATGAGCGACGCCTCGTCGCGCACCATCCGCTGCATCTTCTTCAGCACGCCCGCGCCGGGATTGTCACGGTCGACGAGCAGGTGCCCGGCACGCTGCAGGTGCCAGCCGAGGAACGGGAAGCGGCCGAGCGACTCCTTCGCGATGATGCGCAGCTGCACCGGCAGTGTCCAGAAGAGCACCGGGATGTCGTAGATGCTCTGGTGGTTCGACGCAAACACGACGCTGCTCCCCTCGGGCGGCAGCTCACCGTGCACCTCGACCGTCACGCCGGTCGTCCGCAGGATGAGCCACGACCAGAGCCGCGCGCACCGGTGCGCGAAGTGGCCCCGCCGGTCGACGAGCGTCGACAGCAGCGACACCGTGCCGCACACGATCGTGTAGAGGCTGATGGCGGGTATCAGGAAGAAGACCGTCCGCCACCAGTGATACGGCGGGAGGCTCACGCCTGGGGACGCGGGCGCCGGCCCGACTCGTCGCGTTCGGGCCGCGGCGGTGGCGTGCCGTCGCTCTCGGCGTGCCGGCCGAAGATCATCCGGCCGGCCGTCGTCTGCAGCACGCTCGTGACCACGATATCGAGGCTGCGGCCGATGCGGCTCCGGGCGTTGTCGACCACGACCATCGTGCCGTCGTCGAGGTAGGCGACGCCCTGGTTCGGCTCCTTACCTTCCTTGAGGATGAACACGTTCATCAGCTCACCGGGCAGCACAACCGGGCGCAGCGCATTGGCCAGCTCGTTGATGTTCAGCACCTCGACGCCCCGCAGCTGGGCGACCTTGTTCAGGTTGAAGTCGTTCGTCACGATCCGGCCGAGCAGGGCCCGCGCCAGCTCGATCAGCTTCATGTCGACTTCCTTGATCTGCGGGTAGTCGAGCTCGGAGATCACCACCTCGACGCCCGACATCTTCTGGATGCGCTGCAGGATGTCGAGCCCGCGCCGGCCGCGGTTGCGCTTGAGCGGATCGGACGAGTCGGCCACCATCTGCAGTTCCTTCAGCACGAACTGCGGCACGACGAGCGTGCCGTCGAGGAAGCCGGTCTCGACGATGTCGGCAATGCGGCCGTCGATGATGACGCTGGTGTCGAGGATGCGGTAGCGCTTCTGGGGCCTGGCGTCCTGGAAGAGCGTGACGAACTTCGACGGTTCGAGCCACTCGCCCTTCCGGATCCCGAACATCAGGCCGAGATACGGCAGGACGACGACCGTCAGCCCGTGCAGGAAGCGGACCTGGTTGCTGGCGGTGTCGGCCCAGGCAAGCGCACGGCCGATGGCGCTTGCGATCGCCAGACCGACGACAAACCCGATGACCCCGCCCAGCAGCTTCGTGACGTCGGCGTCGCGCAGCCGGCTCTCGGCAAAGATGATGATCCCGGCCACGAACACGCCGAGCAGTACATTCGCAACGAGCCCGTTGAGCGGACCGATGAAGACCGCCGAATAGACGACAACCGCCGCAAACAGGGCCCGCACGAGCAGCTGGCCGTGCATCGGCGCTTATCTTAACGTACGGCCTCACGCAAGGCCCGCCCGGGGCCGCCCGCCGCGCTCAGCTCAGCGCGTCGATCGCGTCGCCGATGGTCCGCACGGCCGTCATCGCCATGCCGGACGGCAGGTCGTCGGGCGACAGGTTACCCTCGGGCACGACGCAGCGCGTGAAGCCCAGCTGGGCCGCCTCGCGCACCCGCAGCGCCGCCTGCGGCGCGGCGCGCACTTCCCCGCCCAGACCGACTTCGCCGAACAGCACCACGTCGGCCGGGACAGGACGATTGCGCAGGCTCGAGGCCACGGCCGCCAGCACGGCCAGATCGGCCGCCGGCTCGTCGATCCGCATCCCTCCCGCCACGTTCACGAACACGTCGTCGGTCACGAGGCTGAGCCCCGCGCGCTTGTCGAGCACGGCCAGCAGCAGCGGCAGCCGCTGCGGGTCGACGCCGCTCGCCGTGCGGCGGGCGTTGCCGAACGTGGCGGCGGTGACGAGCGCCTGCACCTCGACGAGGATCGGCCGCGACCCTTCGATCGTGGCCAGCACCACCGATCCCGGCACGTCCATCGAGCGCTCGGCGAGAAACAGGCTCGACGGGTTCGGCACACCGCGCAGGCCGCGGCCGGTCATCTCGAAAACGCCCAGTTCGCTCACCGCGCCGAAGCGGTTCTTCACGGCGCGCACGACGCGATGCGCGTGATGCCGCTCGCCTTCGAAGTACAGGACCGTGTCGACGACGTGCTCGAGCACCTTCGGCCCCGCGAGGCTGCCGTCCTTGGTGACGTGGCCGACGAGGATGGTCGGCAGATTGCGCCCCTTGGCGGTGAAGAGCAGATCGGTCGCCGCCTGGCGCACCTGGCTCACACTGCCCGGCGCCGACGCCACCTTCAGCGAGAACACCGTCTGGATGGAGTCGACGATCAGCAGGGCGGGCCTGAGGCGATCGACCTCCTCGATGAGCCGCTCGATGCAGGTTTCGGCGAGCAGATAGAGCGGTGCGCCGGTCACGCCGAGCCGCTCGCCGCGCATCTTCACCTGGTGCTCGGACTCCTCGCCCGAGCAGTACAGCACCGGGCCGACACGCGCCGCGAAGTCGGCCGCGGCCTGCAGCAGCAGCGTGCTCTTGCCGATGCCGGGCTCGCCGCCGAGCAGCACGAGCGATCCCGGCACGATGCCGCCACCCAGTACGCGGTCGAACTCGTTGATGCCGGTCGTCAACCGGTCGGCCTCGACCACGTCGACCTCGGCGTACAGCGTGGCGCGCTGGCCGCCAGGCGCCGGCGCCGCGCTCCGCGCGTTGACGGCCGCGCCGGCGCCGACGGGCTCTTCGACGAGCGAATTCCACGCACCGCAGTCGGGGCAGCGCCCGAGCCACTTCGGCGACTGGAAGCCGCAGGACTGGCACGAGAAAAGGGTGCGGGATTTCATGGCCGCAGCTTCAGTCTTCGAACTTCCTCTCGATCCTCGCGCCCAGTCGACAGACGACTTCCCACGGGATGGCGCCGATCGCGGCCGCCATCTCCCGCGCCGTAATCTCGTCGTCGCCCTGCCGGCCGATGATCACGACCTCGTCGCCGGGATCGACCGTCATGTCCGTCACGTCGATGGCGAGCATGTCCATCGAGACGGCGCCGACGACCGGCGCGCGGCGGCCGCGCACCAGCACCACGCCGCGGCCGGCCAGGCGCGTATCGAGGCCGTCGGCGTAGCCGGCCGGCACGATCGCGATCGTCCGCGGCTCGTCGGTCGTCCAGCGCAGGCCATAGCCGGAGCCTTCGCCGCGGCGGACCCCTTTGACCGCGACGATACGACTCGACAGTGACAGGGCAGGTCGCAGCGGCAGCGACGATGCCAGCGGCGGAGGCACGATGCCGTAGAGGAGCAGGCCCGGACGGACGAAGTCGTACCACGTGCGCGCGTCGCGCAGCATGGCGGCCGAGTTGGCCGCGTGGCGCCCGCACCGGCCAACTCCCAGGGCCCCGAGCGCCGCCAGCGCGCGTTCGAACCGGCGGCGCTGCTCGTCGAGGAACGGTGACTCAGGGACGTCGGCCGTAGCGAAGTGCGTGTAGACCGCCTCGATCTTCAGGTGCGGCGATCCGACAACGGCCGGCATCGTCCGGCCCAGGTTGTCGTGCCGGAAGCCGAGGCGATTCATTCCCGAGTCGATCTTCAGGTGGCACGGAAGCGTGACGCCCCGACGCTCGGCCAGGGCGGCGAGCCGGCGCGCGGCCGACGGGGTCGACACGGTCGGCGTCAGGTCGTAGTCGATCACGCCGTCGAGGTCGCTCACCGACAGAGCACCGAAGACGAGGATCGGCAGGCCGACACCGGCGCGGCGCAACTCGACGCCCTCTTCGATGTCCGCGCAGGCAAGCATCGACGCGCCGGCCGCCTCGAGCGTACGGGCCACCGGTACCGCGCCGTGTCCGTAGGCGTTGGCCTTGACCACTGCGAGCAGGCCCGGCGCGGGCCGGCCCGCCGCGGTCGACTCGCGCGTCAGCATGTCGACGATCGCCCGGCAGTTGTGGGCAATGGCCGACAGGTGCACCGTGGCTGTCGTCTGGCGGATCACTCCGGCCCCGCGCCGTAGCCGCCCGAGGCAAGGTTCTCGAAGCGGGTGTACTGCTTGAGGAAGGCGAGCTTCACCGTCCCGGTCGGCCCGTTGCGCTGCTTGCCGACGATGATCTCGGCCACGCCTTCACTTTCCGGGTTCACCTGGCCCTCGACCGGGTACATCTCCTCGCGGAAGATGAACATGACGATATCGGCGTCCTGCTCGAGGGCGCCCGACTCGCGCAGGTCCGACAGCTGAGGCCGGTGATCGGAGCGCGTTTCGGTGGCACGGCTCAGCTGGCTCAGCGCGATGATCGGCACGTCGAGCTCCTTGGCCAGGATCTTCAGCGAGCGCGAAATCGACGCCAGCTCCTGCTGCCGGTTGTCGAAGCGGCCGCGTCCCTGCATCAGCTGCAGGTAGTCGACGACGATCATGTCGAGGCCGTGCTCCATCTTCAGCCGCCGGCACTTGGCGCGCATCTCGAGGATGCCGATCGACGGCGTGTCGTCGATGAACACCTTCGCGTCGTGCAGCCGCGCGAACGCATCGACCAGCCGCGCGTAGTCCTGCTCGCCCAGAAACCCGCCCCGGAACCGGTGCTGGTCGACGCGCGCCTCCGAGGTGAGCAGCCGCATGAAGAGCTGCTCCTTCGACATCTCGAGGCTGAAGATCCCGATCGACTTGTCGGCCTGCGTCGCGGCGTTCATCGCGATGTTGAGCACGAAGCTCGTCTTCCCCATCGCGGGTCGCGCCGCCACGATGATCAGGTCGGACTTCTGGAAGCCCGACGTCATTTCATCGAGATCGACGAACCCGCTCGGCACGCCGGTCACCAGACCGCGCTGCGCCTGCAGGGTCTCGATCATCTGGTAGCCGGAGTCGACGAGCTCGCCGATGCGCACGAAGCCCGACCGCATGCGGTTCTCGGCGATCTGGAAGATCGACCGCTCCGCTTCGTCGAGCAGCTGGTCGGCATCCTCCTCGGCGTCGTAGGCGCGGGCCAGCACGTCCGTGGCGGACTGAATCAGCCGCCGCAACGTCGAACGCTCCTTGACGATGCGGGCGTAGTGCTCGACGTTGGCCGAGCGCGGAACGCCGTCGGTCAGGCTGCTGATGTACGCGGGCCCGCCGACGTCGTCGAGCTCGCCCGACCGCAGCAGCTCGTCCTTGAGCGTGACGAGGTCGATCGGCTCGCTCCGCTCGGAGAGCACCACCATCTTCTCGAAGATGCGGCGATGCGCGTCGCGGTAGAAGTCGGCCGCGTCGATGACCTCGGCCGCCTGATTGAACGCGTGGTTATTGATGAGGATGGCGCCCAGAACGCACTTTTCGGCTTCCAGGTTGTGGGGGAGCGTCCGTTCCATGGCGCAACGTCAGGAGATAAGGCGCGCGGGCGCAGCCGCTGGCGGCCGCGCCCGCGCCCGTCTCAGCCCTCGGCGGGCGTGTCGGTGTCGCTCTCGGCCGCAGCCTCCGGCCCGGCCTCGGCCGCCGCGGCGACCGACTGGCCGTCGTCGAGCGCCACGACGCGCACACGGATGTCGGCCGTCACGTCGTGCGTGAGCCTGACCGGCACGGTGAACTCGCCGAGCGTCTTGATCGGGCCGTCGAGCTGGATCCGGCGTCGATCCACCGTCAGCTCCCGCTCGGCCAGCGCCTCGGCAATGTCCGACGACGTGACCGATCCGTAGAGCGTCTCGCTCTCACCCACGCGCCGGGCGATGGTCAGCTCCACCGCCTCGATGCGCGCCTTGAGCGCCTCGGCCTCGGCACGCTCCTCGGCGTCGCGCTTCGCGGCCCGCTGCTTCTCGAGCTCGATCTGCCGCCGGTTGCTCTCGGTGACGGCCAGCGCGAGGCCGCGCGGCAGCAGGTAGTTGCGCGCGTAGCCCGGCGCCACCTTCACGATCTCACCGCGGCGACCGAGGTGATCGACGTGCTCCCTCAGAATGACTTCCACTGCCATGACTTCCCCCGTCAGTCCGCCACGTACGGCAGCAGCGCGATCTGCCGTGCCCGCTTGATGGCGGTCTGCAGCGCGCGCTGGTGCCGCGCGCACGTGCCCGAGATGCGCCGCGGCTGAATCTTGCCGCGCTCGGGGATGAAGGGCGTCAGGAGCTTGACGTCCTTGTAGCTGATGTAGTCGATCTTATCCACGCAGAACTTGCACACGCGACGGCGCCGGAAGAATCCGCGCCGGCCGCCGCCCGCAGGCCGGGCAGGTCGGGTCGTCGCCTCGCTCATCGCTCACCTCCAGCGCTCTCGACGGCTTCGTCGCTGGCCGCTTCGCTGCTCTCCTCGTCTTTCGGCTGTTCGCCGTCACCGGCCGGCTCGTCGCTCTCGGGCGGCAGCCCGCGCCGGCTCCGGCGCTCGGCCGCCTCGGCCTTGCGGCGCGCCTGCGCCCGCTCGGCCGCCGCCAGCTCCTCGTCGATGCGGATGATCATGTGACGGATCACGTCGTCGAACACCCGGAGCCGACGGTCGAGCTCGGCGTTGAGCGCCGCGGGACCGTTGATGACGTGGAGCACGTAGATGCCTTCGCGGTGGCCGGCGATCTCGTAGGCGAGCTTCCGCCGTCCCCACTGCTCCGTGCTCGCAATCGTGCCGCCGAATCGATCGACGACCGCCTTGACCTGCTCCTGCAGGCGCTCGAGCGCTTCGTCGGTCGTATCGGGTGGTGTGATGTAGACCAGTTCGTACTGCCGGGCCGTGCTCATATGCCTCCTTCTGGACATCAGGCCGCGCCCCCGGGGAACGCGGCAAGGAGCCTGTGACTTACGGTGTCTCGACGCGATTGTACGTATTCATCACCGCCGCCAGGCCCTGGTCGA
This sequence comes from Acidobacteriota bacterium, assembly GCA_003242705.1. Lineage (GTDB taxonomy): Bacteria > Acidobacteriota > Vicinamibacteria > Vicinamibacterales > SCN-69-37 > SCN-69-37. The sequence goes on along the minus strand of QGVF01000049.1, from coordinate 7,406 downwards.
CCCAGAGCTCGACAGCGTCGACCGACCGGGAAATCGCGTCGTCAATCCCGGCCCGTTCTTCCGGCGTGAACCTGGCGAGCACGTGGTCCGCCAGGTCGCGCCTGTCGTCGCGCCCGACCCCGATTCGGAGCCGGGCGTAGGCGGTGGTCCCGAGATGCCGGGCCACCGACTTCAGTCCATTGTGACCGCCGTCCGATCCGGACGCCCGCGCCCGCAGCCGCCCCAGCGGCAGGTTCACGTCGTCGCAGACGATCAGGACGTCGTCGATCTCGATCCGGAAGTAGCGGCAGAGCGCGCCGATCGCCTCGCCGCTCAGATTCATGTACGTGAGCGGCTTGACCAGCAGCACCACGTCGGAACCGGTCCGCCAGCGCGCCATCAGCGCCTCGGCCGGCGCCGCCTCGAAGGCCAGGCCGTGCCGCTCGGCGAGCCGATCGAGCACCTCGAACCCGACGTTGTGCCGGGTGCCCTGGTAGCGCGGCCCCGGGTTGCCGAGGCCGGCCACGAGCTTCACGCCGCCCCCTTACTTCTCGTCCTTCTCCGCCTTGCCCTTCTTGATCACTTCGGGCTCGGCGGCGCCCTCGGCGCCAGATTCCTCGGCCGTCCGCGGCGCGACCACGTGCACAATCAGCAGGTCCGACTCGACGAGCGGCGTCCACTTGCCGCCCGTGTCGAGGTCCTTCACGCGCACGACGTCGTGCAGGCCCATCTCCGAGATGTCGATGGTGATGTGCTCGGGGATGTCGCCCGGCAGGCACTCCACCTCGATCTCGCGGGTGACGAAGTCGACGGTGCCGCCCTGCGTGCGGGCCGTCTTCGCATCGCCGGTCAGCACGATCGGCACGGTCACCTTCACCTTCCGGTCCATGGCGACGCGGAAGAAGTCGGCGTGCAGCAGCTCGTGCTTGACCGGATCGATCTGGTAGTCCTTCACGAGCACGCGGGCCTCTTCGCCGCCCTCGACGCGCATCGTGATGATGGTGTTGGCGCCCGACTCCGACCGCAGGATCCGGAGGAGATCCTTCGGGCTGACCGCCACCGACTGCGGCTCGCTGCCGCCGCCGTAGACGACGGCCGGAATCCGCCCCTCGCGGCGGAGGCGCCCGGCGGGCCTCCGGCCGAACGTGTCGCGACGCACCGCTTCAAGTACTGCTTCCATGATCGTTCCCTTTCGACTCCCCTCGGCCCCCTGGCGGCCGGGCCTCGCCGCGCGCCAGGCTCAGACGAACAGCTTCGACACCGACGTCTCTTCGTGAATGCTCCGGATCGCCTGCGACAGCAGCCGCGCGACCGAGAGCACCACCACCTTCTCGTGCGCCGCCTTCTCGGGCGGAATCGGGATGGTGTTCGTGATGATGAGCCGGTCGATCGGCGACGTCTCGATGCGCTCCAGCGCCGGCCCCGACAGCACGCCGTGCACGGCGCTGGCCAGCACGCGGCTCGCGCCGCTGTCCTTGAGCGCCTGCGCCGCCTTCTGAATCGTGCCGGCCGTATCGATGATGTCGTCGGCCAGCACGCAGACCCGCCCGCGCACGTCGCCGACCACGTTCATCACTTCGGCCGTCCCGTCGTCCGACCGCCGCTTGTCGACGATGGCCAGGTCGGCATCGAGGCGCTTGGCGTAGGCGCGGGCCCGCTCGGCGCCGCCGGCATCGGGCGAGACGATTGTGATCGGCCCCATGTTCTGCCGCGCCAGATAGTCGATGACCACCGGCGCCGCGAACAGGTGATCCACCGGGATGTCGAAGAACCCCTGGATCTGCGCCTTGTGCAGATCCATCGTCAGGATCCGGCTCGCACCGGCCGCGCTCAGCAGGTTCGCCACGAGCTTCGCCGAGATCGGCACGCGCGGCTTGTCCTTCCGATCCTGCCGGGCGTAGCCGTAGTACGGGATGACCGCCGTGATGCGCGAGGCCGACGACCGGCGAAACGCATCAATCATGATGCAGAGCTCGACCAGGTGCTGGTCGACCGGCGCCGAGGTCGGCTGCACGATGAAGACGTCGGCCCCCCGGATGTTCTCGTCGATCTGAAACGAGACTTCCGTATCGGGGAACCGGTGCAGCCGGGCGGCACCGAGCGGGATGCCCAGGTACTCGGCAATCTCGCGCGCCAGCGCCGGATGCGCGCTGCCGGTGAAGAGTTTGAGCGGACCGTGAGCCATGCAGTCTTCGGGACCGGTTGTCTGCCTGTTACTGTCCTGCGGCGCGCCGGACCGGGCCGGCCCGGACGCCCATGTGTGTTCCGGATCTGGTTGGGGCGGAAGGATTCGAACCTTCGAATACGGGATTCAAAGTCCCGCGCCTTACCGCTTGGCCACGCCCCAGCACGGTCGCCCGAAGCCTTCCGGCTGCCTGCTGCCGGCGTTGCGGGCCCCTTCTCCCCGCCTCACACCGCCTGCCCCGACCCCGGGGCCGGTATGCAAACGCGAAAGTCTATCACAGCCCCATGCGCCTGACCGCCTCGCGCCTGCTGAGCGTCCGGGTGAGCAGCACCAGCCAGTCGGGCCGCTGCAGCCGCTCGACGGCCCGGCGCGCGGCCGATTCGGCAAAGATGCCGTAGACGGCCGACCCGCTGCCCGACATGGCGGTCGCCAGCGCTCCCTGCCTGATCAGGGCGGTCGCGATCTCGTCGATTTCCGGATGACGCCGGGCCACGGCCGGCTGCAGGTCGTTGACGAGCGTCAGCGGACCGGTCGGCCACCCCACCTCGACCTCGTGCCGGCGGCCGCCCGTCCCGACCGACGCGGCGCCCGCCTTCCGATCTTCGTCGAGCCACCGGTACGCATCGGCCGTCGCCACGCCGAACGACGGCTTGATGAGCACCACGCCCAGCCGGGTGATGTCGTCGACCGGATACAGCTCGTCGCCGCGACCGAGGCCGATGGCCGTGCCCCCGTGCAGGAAGAACGGCACGTCGGACCCGAGCCCGGCCGCCAGCGTCACCAGCTCGCGGCGCGACAGCCGGCCGTTCCAGACGAGGTTCAGGCCGACCAGCGCGGCTGCCGCATCGGCACTGCCGCCACCCAGTCCGGCGGCCACGGGAATCTGCTTCTCGAGCCGGATGTGCGCATCGCGCGGTTCGCCGTTCCGGCCCAGCGCCTGCCACAGCCGCTCGGCCGCCTGCCAGACGAGATTGTCGCGATCGGCCGGCACGCCCGGCGCACGGCAGAACAGGCCGAACGGGCCGGGCCGCGCATGGATCCGGACCGTGTCGGCCAGTGCAATCGACTGCATCAGCGTGCGCACGTCGTGGAAGCCGTCCTCGCGGCGCGGCCCGACGCGAAGCGTCAGGTTGATCTTGGCCGAAGCACGAAGAACGACAGCACGAGACATCACACCTTCAACCTTCCGGGACAACCGCGACCCGGTTGCTCGACGCGTCGATCAGCCGCTCGTCACCTATCGCCTCGAGGGGCGTGTGGATGTAGGAGGCGGGTACCGTCAGCTTGAAAAGCGCTGCCGGCAGGATCGGGTTGCGCTCCCACTCTACCATCCGGAGCCGCAGCCTGACACGTCCGCCGCGCCGCATTTCGAGCTCGCGCGGCCACCCGTGCTCCACCCGCCGGTACTCGACAATCACGTCGTCGAACGCGGCCGCGCGCAGGCGCCAGCCGCCATCGGCCTGCACCAGGTAGACGACGGCGTCGGCCAGATCGACGCGCAGCAGCCGATCGATGCGCGCCCCGGCGACCGGCGCCGGATCGCGCGACACGCACCCGGTCACCAGAGCGAGCAGCCGCCCGGGATCGACCGGCACCCCGACGAGCGCCTCGACAATGGCCGCCGCCGGTCCGGTCACGACACGCCGCTCCTGATGATCGAGCAGCGTCACCTCGTCGGAGGCGCCAGCGAGATTGAAGATGGGTCGCGCGCTGTAGGTGGCGACGACGGCCAGCCTGTCGGCCTCGACGGCCATGCCGGTCGTCAGCGACGGGAATCGCCGGCCGTCTATCTCGCCCGACACGCGCAGCTCGGCCCGCAGCGCCGCTACGTCACGGCACGCCGCACTCAGTCCATCCCATGCTGTCGTCGCGGCCGGTTCGGGAATCGGAGGCCCGACGGGCGGCACGAATCGGCCCGCGCAGCCGGCGGCTCCGCCGAGGACCACGAGCACGAGCGGGAGGGAGAGCGGAGCGAAGCGGGCCCGCCGGACGGCCGGCAGCGTCGACACGACGCGCGGTGTCACCGGCGGTCGGTCCTGGTGTCGGCGCGGCCGGCCGCCGCAAGCGCGCGGTTCCGCTTGCGCTCGATCGCGCGCGGATCGATATCCTCGCGATCGCCGGCCAGCGCCCGCTCGAACGCCTCGGCCGCCTGCTCGTAGCGCCCCAGCTCCATGTAGGTGTCGCCGAGGTGCTCGAGGATCACCGACACGTCGGGCGCGCCCTCGGCCGCGCGCTCGAGCGGCGGCAGCGCCTCTTCGAACCGCCGCAGCCGGAAGTACGCCCAGCCGAGGCTGTCGAGGTAGGACGGCGTCTCGCCGCCGACCTCGATGGCACGTTCGATCAGCTCGAGCGCTTCGTCGAGCTTCTGGCCGCGGTCGGCCAGCATGTAGCCGAGGTAATTGAGCGCCGGCGCATGTTCGGGGTCGATCTCGATCAGCTGGCGGAAGACGGTCTCGGCACGGTCGAACTGCCGGTTGCGCTCGTAGATCGCGCCGAGCGTGAACAGAATCTGCGCGTCGTCGGGCGTGCGGGCGAGCGCGCCTTCCAGCGTGCGGATGCTCTGGTTCACCTGCCCCAGGTCCTGGTAGGCGCCGCCGAGCAGTCGCGCCATCTCGCCGAACATGCCCGACTCGATGTCGCGTTCGGAGGGCGACTCGACGCGCGGGCGCAGCACATCGACAACGCCCGCGAAGTCGCGCCGTGCGCCGAGGACCATCGCCAGCGCGATCGGCCCGCGGCCGTCGTCGGGATCGATGTCGCTGATGCGCCGGGCCGCCGCTTCGGCCTCGCGCGTGCGCCCGGCGCGCTGTTCGATCTGCGCCAGCAGGAACCATGGACGGATGTCGTCGGGCGCCTCGTCGGCCAGCCGCTGCAGCTCGTCGCGTCCCTCGTCGAGCCGGCCGCCGTTGACCAGCGCGGCCGCATACCGCAGGCGGTACGACGGATCGGGCTGCTCGTCGAGCAGGCGCGCCCAGCCTTCGGCCGCGGCCTCCCACTGGCCGCGCCGCTCGAGCTCTTCGATGCTGCGCAGCCGCCCGGCCACCGACACGGACGTCTCTCCGCGAAAACTCCGAACGAGCGCATCGGCCGCGTCGGTGCGGCCAGCCTCGCGATACGCCTGCACGAGCAGCATGACGGCCTGCAGGTAGCCCGGGCGATCGAGCAGGAACTGCTCGAGGATGGCAATGGATCGATCGTGATCGCCGGCGCGCAGGTACATTTCGCCGAGCGTCAGCTGCACGGTCGGATCCGGCAGTCCCGGCCCGCGCGACCGCTCGAGGTGCTCGATCGCGACGCGGGCCCGCTCGGCGGCGTCGGGCTGCGAATCGTCGATCGACCAGGCCGTGATGAGCCCGAGCAGCCGGTGCGCCCCGCGGTGAGCCGGCGCGAGCGCCAGGGCCCGTTCGGCTTCTTCGCGGGCCCGCGCCAGGTTGCCCTGTCGGGCGTACACGCCGGCGAGCCCCACGCGGACGCCGGGGGCGTGCGGCACGAGCGCGAGCGCCCGCTGGTAGCGCTCCTCGGCCGCCCCCAGATCCGAACGGGCCTCGAACGCCTGGGCTTCGATGAACAGGTGGTACGCCTCGGCCACCGTCGCTTCCGGCGCCGGAGGAGGCGCGTCGGTCGACGGTGCCTGGAGCGTCAGGGCAACCGCAAGCAGAGCCGTGTACATGGAACCTGGACCCGGACTCGATTCTGGCACAGATTCCCCGCTGCGTCGCGCGCCCGCGCTGCTGCTATAGTCTTCGCCATGCCCGTCGACCCCGCCCTGCTCGAGATCCTCGTCTGCCCGGTCTGCAAGACGCCCGTCCGCCCCGTCAACGACGAAACGGGCCTGAAGTGCGACACGTGCCGCCGGGTGTATCCGGTCAAGGACGACATTCCCGTGATGCTCGTCGACGAGGCGACAATCGAAGACTGACGCGTGACGATCCTGCTCGTCCGCCTCCGGCTGATTGGCGACGTCGTCTTCACGACGCCCATCATCCGGGCCCTGCGGCGCCGTTTCCCCGACGCCCGCCTCCTGTATCTCGTCGAGCCGCACGCCGCGCCAGTCGTGGCGGCCAATCCCCATCTGTCGGAGGTCCTGATCGCGCCCTACAGCCGCGGCTGGCGCCGCGTCCGCGACGATCTCCAGCTGGCGCGGCGGCTGCGCCGCGAGCGCATCGACCTGGCGATCGACCTGCACGGCGGCCCGCGCAGCGCACTGCTCACCTGGGCGAGCCGCGCGCCGAAGCGGGTGGGCTACGATGTCCCCGGACGCGCCTGGATGTACACCGACATCGTGCACCGCCCCCGCACGTACCGGCCGCGGCATGCGGTCGTCAATCAGTGGGATCTGCTGGCCGCCGTCGACGCGGCCCTGGCGTCGCCTCCCGACCGGCACCGCGACCGCGTCGAGATGGCCGTTCCCGAGACCGCCCGCGCCGAGCTCGATCGCACGCTCGCCGACTGGGGCCTCACCCCGGCCGATCGCATCGTCGTCATGCACGTGAGCGCGGGCAACCCGTTCCGGCGCTGGCCCGAAGCGTCGTTTGCCGCCGTGGCCTCGGCGCTGGCCGGCGGTGAGGCGCGGGCCGCCGTGCTCGTGACCGCCGGCCCGTCCGACTGGGAAGCCGCAGGTCGCGTGATTGCCGCTGCGCGCGCCGCCGCCCCGCACGCCGCCACGCGCATCGTCGATGCGGGACACCTGTCGCTGCTGCAGCTCCGGGCGCTCTGCGATCGCGCGCACCTGTTCATTGGCGGCGACAGCGGACCGCTGCACATCGCCGCGACGACGGACGTGCCGATCGTCGCCATCTACGGTCCGACGAAACCCGAACGTTCCGAACCATGGCGCCCGGCCGACATTCCCTCGGCGGCGGCCGAAGCCGGACCGCTGCCCTGCCGCCCGTGCGACCAGCGGGTCTGCGCGCCGGGCGACTTCCGGTGCCTCACCCTCGTCACGCCCGCTCAGGTCGTCGAACAGGCCACGGCACTGCTCGGGGTGGCGTCGTGACGACCGCGCGACTCGAACGTGTCGCCGCCGGCTTCCTGATGGCCTCGGCCGGTCTGACCCTCTTCAAGCTGCTGCCGGCGCAGGTGTGCTTCGGCATCGCGGCGCTGCTCTGGCTCCGGATCGTGTCGACCGACAGGCGCCGGCTCGCGCTGCCGCCCTTCGTCTGGCCGCTGGCCGGCTACGCGATCTGGACGATCCTGAGCGCGGTCTTCTCGATCGATCCGCGCCCGCCCTTCATCGGTCTCA
>QGVF01000048.1 GCA_003242705.1 Acidobacteriota bacterium | reverse complement strand
CGCCCGAATAGTCCGCGAGCAGGCGATCGGCGTCGATGACGACCCCGGCGCGGCGCAGCCGTTCGGCAATGCCGGCGATGCGCTCGCGACGCCGCTCGCGCTGGATGGTGAGGAACTCGTCGAGCGAGCGATCGGATGGATCGAAGAAGTAGCCGAGGATGTGGATGTCGCGGCCGTCGGCGACGGCCGTCACTTCGATGCCGGGAATGAACGTCAGCCCGGCCGCCGCAGCGGCGGCCGCCGCCTCGGCGAGACCAGCCACCGTGTCGTGGTCGGTGACCGCGATCGTCCGGCACCCGGCCGCCTTCGCCTCGGCGACCAGGTCGGCCGGCGTCGACCGGCCGTCGGACGCCGTCGTGTGCAGGTGCAGATCGATCACGCGCGCTTCCGGCTCCCGCCCGCCGCGGCGCCGGCCCGCGTCGTGCCCGCGCGCGGCCGCGACGCGCGGCGGACCGTCGTCGCCTTCTCCGGCGTGCTCGTCGTACGGCGCGGCTTCACCTTGCGGCTCCGCTGCCGCGCGACGAGCGCACGGAACTCGCGCACGAGCAGTTCGAAGTGCTCGCGTTCCTCGTCGGCGAACTCGAGGAAAATGCGCTTGCCCTCCGACTCCTCGAAGCGTTCGCCGTACTGCTTGAAGAACCGGTACGACGCCCGTTCGCAGCGGATGCCGATGCGCAGCGCCTCGCGGTCGGCGACGCCAGGCGCGCTCAGTTCCTCGACACCGGCGGCGAACAGGCCGTTCGACGCGCTCTTGAAGAAGAGGAACGCCGGCTGCGCCTCGAGCTGCGGCTCGGCCTCGGTCAGCTCACGATAGCGTGCCTCGAGCGTGCTCAGGTGCTCGCGCTCCTCGGCGGCGAGCCGTTCGAAGACGCGGCGTCCGCGCGGGTCGCGCGCCAGGCGCGCCGCACGCTGGTAGAACGCCAGCCCGCTGCGTTCGGTCGCGATGGCGACGCGAAGGGCGTCGCGCGCGAACACGAGCTCGAGCGGCACACGGGGAGTGGTATCGGGCAGCCCGGTCTGGCACTGCTCACACTTGCCGTAGATCTGCAGCACGCTCTCCGACGGCGTGAAGCGGCGCGCGTTGGCCACCTCCTCGAGCAGCATTTCGATGTCGGAGCTGAGAAATTCGAACGACTGCTGGCAGGACCGGCAGATCAGGTGAAAGTGGCGGGGGTGCCGGTACGAGTGCTCGAAGCGGTACTTGCCGTCGCCGAAGTCGACCCGGCGCGCGATGCCCGCGTCGACCATCCACTGGAGCGTCCGGTAGATCGTCGCCCGGCTGATGCGCGCATCCTCGTTGCGGATGAGCGTCACCAGCTCATCGGCGCCGAGGTGACCGCTCTGCCGCAGGAAGACGTCGACGATGAAGTCGCGTTTACTGGAGCGGCGTCCGCCGGCCGGCCGATGCTTCTCGATGAACTGAGACGGGGACAGCATGGACACACCAGTGCCGAGGAGCGGGCCCGGCGCAGACGTCGCGGCGGGAGCGGGCCCGGCCGTCCCGCCGTGAGGCTGGCGCTACGCGCTGAACGACGACCCGCAGCCGCAGGTCGACTTGGCGTTCGGATTCTTGATGGTGAAGCCGCCGCCCATATGGTTGTCGACGAAATCGACTTCGGCGCCCTTGAGGTACCGGAGACTGATCGGGTCGACGAGCAGCTTCACGCCGTTGACCTCGAACACCTGGTCGGAATCGGCGTCGCCCTCGCCCTCGTCGATCATCAGCCCGTACTGGAAGCCGGAGCAGCCGCCTCCCTGCACGAACACGCGCAGGCCGACGCCCTCCTTCGATTCCTCCGCAAGCAGCTGCTGGATCCGCTCGGCCGCGGTTTCCGTCACGTTGATCATGTCTCGATTATACGGGACGAGGTGCGCCGGAACGCCTCCGCTTTCGTTATGCTGTCAGCCCTGAGCCGTGCGCGTCGCGCCCCGGCTGACCTCCAATTATGTCGCCTGACACCCTGCTCTCCGACTACGCCACTGCCCGGGTCGCCTCGCGGATCTGGGCCCGAGATCCGTCCGTTTTCGTTGGTCCCGAGCCCGATCCGGCCGTAGCCGACGCCATCGGCAACCGCCTCGGCTGGCTCGAGGCCCCCACGACGATGCCGTCGCGGGCGGCCGAAATCGAGCAGTTCCGCCGGGCCGTGGCCGACGACGGGCTCACCGACATCTTCCTGCTCGGCATGGGCGGCAGCAGCCTGTGCGCCGAGGTCCTCCGCGACACGATGTCGGTGCCCGGCCACCCGGTCCGGCTCACCGTGCTCGACACGACCGACGAGCACGCGGTCCGGACCGTGGCCGACGCGCTCGTTCCGGAAAAGGCGCTGTTTCTCGTTGCGAGCAAGAGCGGCACGACGGTCGAGGTCACCTCGCTCGAGCGCTACTTCCGGGCGCTCGTCGCCGGTCGCGGCCTGCCGGTCGGCCGCCACTTCGTGGCCATCACCGACCCGGGCACCGAGCTGGTCACGCACGCGGCGAACGAGAACTACCGGCACGTGTTCCTCAACCCGGCCGACATCGGCGGGCGCTACTCGGCGCTGTCGCTCTTCGGCCTGGTGCCGGCCGCCCTGCTCGGCATTTCCGAGGGCACGCTGCTCGCCCCCGCGCAGGAAATGGCCGCCGCCTGCCGGCAGGACTCCCCGGTCAACCCCGGTTTGCGGCTCGGCGTGTTCATGGGCGCCAACGCAGCCGCGGGACGCGACAAGCTCACCCTGCTCGCCTCGCCCGCCCTGGCGCCGCTCGGCCCGTGGATCGAGCAGCTGGTCGCCGAAAGCACGGGTAAGCAGGGCCGCGGCATCCTGCCGGTCGTCGGCGAGCCGCTCGGCCTGCCCTCCGGTTACGGCGCCGACCGCGCCTTCGTGATCATCAGCACCGCCGATGACGATGCGATGCAGGCAGCGGCGGACAACCTGGAGATTGCCGGACATCCGGTCTTCCGCATCCAGACGACGCCCGAGATGCTCGGCGCCGAGTTCTTCCGCTGGGAGTTCGCGACGGCGGTCGCCGGCGCGGTGCTGGGCGTCAATCCGTTCGACGAGCCCGACGTGCGCGGCGCCAAGGCGCGCACGCAGATGCAGCTGGCCGCCTATCGCGAAAAGGGCGGCTTCACGATCGATCCCCCGTTCGAAGAGACGCCGTTCTACCACCGGCGCGTGCACGAGGGCGGCGCGCGTCCCGGCGCGCCCGGCACCTACGTCGCGATCCTCGACTATCTGCCGGCCGATCCGACGCGCACCGAAGCCGTCAACCGGCTGCGGGCATCGATTCGCGCGCGGCTCGGCGTGGCGGCCACGCACGGCATCGGCCCGCGCTACCTGCACTCGACGGGGCAATATCACAAGGGCGGACCGAACACGGGCGTCTTCGTGCTCGTGACGTCGGCCGATGCCACCGACACGGAAGTGCCCGGCGCCGGCTACACGTTCAGCACGCTGAAGCGGGCGCAGGCGCTCGGCGACTTCGACGCGCTCGTCGCCGGCGGCCGCACGGTCGTACACTGTCATTTCGATACGCCGTCGGCCGACGTGCTTACCCGGCTCGAGCACGTGCTGTCGACGCTGGGCTGACCAAGCCGGATCGCATCGAAATGAGACGACGCCTGGCGACGCTTGCCGTCGCGGCCGCACTGGCCGCTGCGGGTGCCGTCCCGGCGGCGCAGGGACCGACGCACGGACGCCTGTTTCCGCCCGAGGATCTCGGCATCCTCGAGAGTCCCGACCGCGAGGCCTGGCAGGAACCCGAGCGCATCATGGACGCGCTCGGTATTGCCGACGGCTCGCGCGTGGCCGACATTGGCGCCGGCGGCGGCTGGTTCACCGTGCGCCTTGCCCGCCGCGTGGGGCCGAACGGGCGTGTGTACGCTGAAGATGTCCGCCACGAGATGATCCAGTCGATCACGCAGCGCGTGGCGAACCAGGGCCTGCGGAACGTCGTGACGATTCTCGGTACGACGAGCGACCCGCACCTGCCCGCGGGCCTCGATGCCGTGCTCGTGGTCGACACGTATCCGTACTTCAGCGAGGCCGACCGTGTACCGCTCCTGCAGAAGATCGGCGAGGCGCTCGCCCCGCACGGACGGCTCGGCATTGTCGACTTCAAGCCCGATGGGCGTGGAGGGCCGGGGCCACCGCTCGACGAACGACTCGATCCTGAGGTCATCAAGCGCGACGCGGCGCGCGCCGGCCTCCGGCTGATCGGTGAAGAAACCACCCGCTACCAGTACGTGCTGATTTTCGGACGCGCCGATGCCCAGTAATTCCCGCACGCCCACGGCCATGACCATTGCCGGCAGCGACTCGGGCGGCGGTGCCGGCATTCAGGCCGACCTGAAGACGTTTGCCGTGCACGGCGTCTTCGGCACGAGCGCAATCACCGCGATCACGGCCCAGAACACGCTCGGCGTCGACCGCTGGGTTCCGGTGTCTCCCGACATGGTCACGGCGCAGATCGACGCCGTGATGCGCGACATCGGCGCCGATGCCATCAAGATCGGCATGCTCGCGACGGCCCCCATCGTCGACGTCGTTGCCGACGCGCTCGAACGCTACGCCTCGGTACCGGTCGTGCTCGACACGGTGATGGTGGCCAAGGGCGGCGCACGGCTGCTCGACGACGAGGCGGTGGACCTGATTCGGCGGCGTTGCCTGCCGCGCGCGACGGTCGTGACCGCGAACCTGCCGGAAGCTGCCGCGCTCACGGGCCTGACCGTGCAGACACCGGCCGACGTGCGCCGCGCGGCACGTGCGCTGATCGAGCTCGGCGCGAAGGCCGCGCTCGTCAAGGGCGGGCACCTCGCGGGCCCGCCCACCGACGTGCTCGACGACGGCGAGCAGGCGGTGACGCTGCGGGCCAGGCGCATCGAGACCCCGCATACGCACGGCACCGGCTGCACGCTGGCTGCCGCCATCGCCGCGCAGCTCGCGCTCGGCCGTCCGCTCGTCGACGCCGCGCGGCGGGCGAAGCGCTACGTCACGCGCGCCATCGCGGCCGCGCCGGGCATTGGAGGCGGGCACGGCCCGCTCGGCTGGGGACCAGGTCTCATCGGACGGTAGTCCAGCTTCGAACGTCGACGCCGTAGACTGTCTGGGATGTCCGCGCTTCTCGCCATCTCGTCTGCCCCGCTGGCGCTCGAGCCGCTCGTGACGGCGCTCGAGGAGCGTCAGCAGGCACGCGGCGAGGGGTGCGGCGCCATCTGCACCTTCCTGGGCGTCGTCCGTCGCACGCACCAGGGGCGCGAGGTGCGCCACCTCGACTATGAGGCGCACGAAGCGCTCGCGCTGCGGGCCTTCGGGATCATTGCCGACGAAGCGGCGGACGCGTGGCCCGACACGCTGCTGGCCATTCATCACCGCATCGGCCGGATCGAGATCGGCGAGGCGAGTGTCGTGGTGGCCGCGGCCTCGGCGCATCGCGACGCGTCGTTCCGCGCCTGCCGCTACGCGATCGAGCGCGTGAAGCAGATAGCGCCGATCTGGAAGCACGAATTCTTCGCCGACGGCGCGGCCTGGGTCGAAGGGCCCGTGGCCGATCCCGCCGACGAGACACTCCGCCGCGAGGCCATGGAGCGGGCATGCGCGTGACCGTCCAGTTCTTCGCGCGGCTCCGCGAGCTGGCCGGCTGCAGCAGCTGGACGTGCGAGATTGCCGACGGCGCGACCGTGGCCGACGTCTGGCAGGCCGCCGAGCAGCAGTTTCCGGCCATTGCCGCCATGGCCGGCCGCGTCTCGTGCGCGGTGAACGCCGACTTCGGCAGAATGAACGCCGTCGTCCACGACGGCGACGAGGTAGCCTTCCTGCCGCCGGTCTCCGGCGGCAGCGCGACTGAACGCGACTGACCAACCATGACACCGCAGGTGCTCGAAAAGCTGCGGGCGATTGCGACCCGCTACGACGAGCTGACGCAACTGGTGAGCGACCCGGCCGTCCAGGCCGATCCGGCCGCCTACCGTACTCACACCAAGGCCCTCGCCGACATGCAGGAGCTCGTCGACTGCTTCCGCGAGTACCAGCGCCAGAGTCGTGCGCTCGAAGAAGCCCGCGAAATGGCCGCGGGCGACGACGCCGACCTGCGGGCCCTGGCGGCCGAGGAGATTCCCGCACTCGAGGAACGCCTCGAAGCGCTCGAGCACCAGCTGCGCATCCTGCTGATCCCGAAGGATCCGAATGACGACCGCAACGTCGTCATCGAGATCCGCCCGGCGGCCGGCGGCGATGAAGCGGCGCTGTTCGCGGCCGACCTGTTCCGCATGTACACGCGCTTCGCGGAACGGCAGGGCTGGAAGGTGGAAGTGCTGTCGATGGCCGAGACCGGCGTCGGCGGCATCAAGGAAGTGATCGCGTCGATCGAGGGGCGCGGCGCGTACCGGCGGCTGAAGCTCGAGAGCGGCGTCCATCGCGTCCAGCGCGTGCCGGTCACCGAAGCGAGCGGCCGCATCCACACGTCGACGGCCACCGTGGCCGTGCTGCCCGAGGCCGAGGAAGTCGACGTCCAGATCGACCCGAAGGATCTGCGCATCGACACCTTCTGCGCGAGCGGTCCCGGCGGCCAGAGCGTCAACACGACCTACTCCGCCGTCCGCATCACCCACATCCCCACCGGCATCGTCGTCTCGCAGCAGGACGAAAAGTCGCAGATCAAGAACAAGCAGAAGGCGATGAAGGTGCTGCGCTCGCGCCTGTACGAGATGGAGCTGCGCCGGCAGCAGGAAGCCATCGCGAAGGAGCGGCGCGGTCAGGTCGGCACGGGCGAACGCTCCGAGAAGATCCGCACCTACAACTTCAAGGAGAACCGGGTCACCGACCACCGGATCAACTACACGCTGCACCGGCTGTCGGAGGTGCTCGACGGCGACCTCGAGGAACTGATCGGCGAGCTCGAGGCCCGTGCACAGTCCGAGAAGCTGCAGCAGGCGACCGAGGCCGAGCCGGCCGCATCCTGATTGACACGATGACCGCTGCCGAGGCGGTGCGCCGTGCGCTCGAAACGATCGGCACGGGCCATGAGAACGCCCGCGCCGACGCCGTCACGCTGCTGCGCCACCTGCTCGGCTGGGACATGGCCGGCTGGATCGTGCGGCAGCACGAAGACGTCCCGCCCGACCTGCTCGAACGGTTCAACCTGCTGATCGCGCGGCGGGCGGCAGGCGAGCCGGTCGCCTATCTCGTCGGCGAGAAGGAGTTCTACGGTCGCAGCTTCCGCGTGGGTCCTGCCGTGCTGATTCCGCGCCCCGAAACGGAGCTTCTGGTCGAGCGAGCGCTTGCCGCGGTCGACGCGCTGGACCGTCCCGACCTGCGCGTGATCGACGTCGGCACCGGCAGCGGCTGCATCGCGGTGACGCTCGTGTGCGAGCGGCCCTCGCTGCGCGTCACGGCCACCGACGTGTCGGCCGAAGCGCTCGCGCTGGCGAAGGAGAATGCCGCGCGGCACGACGCGGTCGATCGCATCGCCTTCGTTCACGCCCCGCTGACCGGCGGCGCGGTCGACGTCGACCTGATCGTGTCGAATCCGCCCTACATTCCGGAGGCGCATCGCGAGCAGCTGATGCCCGACGTGCGCGACTTCGAGCCGCACGGGGCGCTCTTCGGCGGCGAGGACGGCCTCGCGGTCATCCGCGCCCTTGCAGACGACGCGCGTCGGGCGCTCCGCGGCCACGGTGTGCTGCTGGTGGAAATCGGCTTCGGGCAGGCTGCCGACGTGCAGCGCCTGCTCGAGGCGCGCGGCTTCGGGTCGATCCGCGTGCACCGCGACCTGGCCGGCATCGAGCGGGTGGTCGAGGCCCGCCCGGGCCGCGCGTCCGTATAATCGGCCCATGAGCTGCCTCTTCTGCCGCATCGTCGCCGGCGAAGTCCCTGCGACGAAGGTCTACGAAGACGACGCCCTGGTGGCGTTCCGCGACATCGCGCCGGCCGCGCCCTTCCACGTGCTGATCGTCCCGCGTGAGCACATCTCGACGCTGAACGACTTCGAGCCGGCACACGATGCGCTGGTCGGCCGGATGGTACGGACGGCCGCGGCGCTGGCGAAGGAGCACGGCTATCACGAGCGCGGGTACCGGACCGTCTTCAACTGCAACCGCGAGGCCGGCCAGTCGGTCTATCACGTGCACCTGCACGTGCTTGCCGGCCGCAGCCTGGCGTGGCCGCCGGGCTGATCCCCGGCCTCCCGCCGCTGCCCGCGGCTCCTCCCCTGCACCCGTGCCGGACTGTCGCTCGCCCCTGCCGGCATCATAGAATGTGGGTTTCGGCCCATCATGTCCGACTGGAAAGACACCCTCAATCTCCCACGCACCGAGTTCCCGATGAAGGCCAACCTGCCGGTGAACGAGCCGCAGGTCATCGCCCGCTGGGACGCCATCGACCTGTACGGCCGGCTCCGCGAGGCCGGTCGCGGGCGGCCGAAGTTCGTGCTGCACGACGGCCCGCCGTATGCCAACGGCCGGATTCACATCGGGCATGCGCTGAACAAGATCCTGAAGGACATGATCGTCAAGTCGCGCACGATGGCGGGCTTCGACGCGCCGTACGTGCCGGGCTGGGACTGTCACGGCCTGCCGATCGAGCTCAACGTCGAACGCGAGCTCGGCGCCGCGGCCAAGGATCGCTCGCCGGTCGAGTTCCGCCGGGCGTGCCGCGCCTACGCCGGGAAGTTTGTCTCGTCGCAGCGCGAGGACTTCAAGCGCCTCGGCATCATCGGCGACTGGGCCCGGCCGTACCTGACGATGGATCCGGCCTATCAGGCGGACATCGTCCGCTCGCTCGGCAAGTTCGTGCGGCGCGGCCTCGTCTACAAGGGCAAGAAGCCGGTGTACTGGTGTCTGCGCGACCGCACCGCGCTCGCTGAAGCCGAGGTCGAGTACGAGCCGCACACCTCGCCGTCGATCTACGTCGAGTTCGACATGACGTCCGAGTCGGTGGCGCGCCTCGCCGGGACGGCGCCGGCGCTCGCCGGCCGTCGCGTCACGGTCCTCATCTGGACGACGACGCCCTGGACGATCCCGTCGAACCTCGCGATCGCGTTTCACCCCGACTACCGGTACGGCGCCTACGAGCTCGACGGGCGACTCGTCGTCATCGCGGAAGCCATGGCGGAGGCGGTCACGGCCGCCACGGGACACACGTTCGCCTCGCCGGTCGCGACGTTCCCGGGCTCGGCGTTCGAGCGCCTGGTGTTCCGTCATCCCCTCTACGAGCGCGACTCGCTCGGCGTGCTCGCCGACTACGTGACGCTCGAACAGGGTACCGGCGCGGTCCACACGGCGCCGGGTCACGGCGCCGACGACTTCAACACGGGCGTCAGATACGGCCTCGACACCTACTCGCCGATTGGTCCCGACGGCCGGTTCCTGCCCGATGTCGGCATCGTGGGCGGCATGAAGGTGTTCGACGCCAACCCGGTGGTCGAACAGGCGCTCGCCGAGCGGGGCCGGCTGCTGGCGCGCGGCGACATCGAGCACTCGTACCCGCACTGCTGGCGCTGCCACCAGCCGGTCATCTTCACCGCCACGCCGCAGTGGTTCATCAGCATGGACGGGCTGCGTCCTGCCGCGCTCAGTGAAGCGAACAGCGTGCGCTGGCATCCCGAGTGGGGCCGTGAGCGCATGACGGGCATGTACGTGAACCGGCCCGACTGGTGCATCTCGCGCCAGCGCGCGTGGGGCGTCCCGATACCAGCGCTCGCCTGCACGGCCTGCGGCCACTCGATGCTCACGCCCGCCATCGTCGATCGCGCGGCGGAAGTGTTCGCCGAGCAGTCGGCCGACGCGTGGTACGAAGCGCCGATCGAAGCGTTCGTCCCCGAGGGACTCGCCTGTGAAGCGTGCGGCGCCACGACGTTCGAGCGCGAGCGCGACATCCTCGACGTGTGGTTCGACTCGGGCTGCAGCCACGAGGCGGTGCTCGCACGGCGGCCGGAGCTGCAGTGGCCGGCCGATCTGTACCTGGAGGGCACCGACCAGTACCGAGGCTGGTTCCAGTCGTCGATGCTCGTCGCGCTCGGTACGCGCGACCGGGCGCCATATACCGGCGTGCTCACGCACGGGTTCGTGGTCGACGAGCAGGGCCGCAAGATGTCGAAGTCGCTCGGCAACACGGTCGTGCCGCAGGACGTGATCGCGCAGAACGGCGCCGACGTGCTCCGCCTGTGGGTCTCGATGGTCGACTACCGCGACGAGGTGCGGCTCGGCAAGTCGATCATCGCGCGGACGGTCGAGGCCTACCGCAAGATCCGGAACACGTTCCGCTACCTGATCTCGAACCTGTACGACTTCGATCCGGCGCGCGACAGCGTCGCACGCGACGAGATGATCGGCGTCGACCGGTTCGTGCTGGCGCGGCTCGGCCGGCTGTCGCGCGAGGTGCAGGACGCGTACCTCGCCTACGACTTCCAGAGGATCTTCCACTCGCTCAACGAGTTCATCACGGTTGACGTGAGCGCCTTCCACGCCGACGTGTCGAAGGACCGGCTCTACACGCTCGCGCCGGGCTCGCTCGAGCGGCGCTCGGCGCAGACAGCCTGCTACCTGGTGGCCGACGCGCTCGCCCGGCTGCTGGCGCCGATCCTGTCGATGACGAGCGACGAGGTCTGGCGCTACCTGCCGGGACCGCGCGAAGAAAGCGTGCACCTGGCCGCGTTCCCGAACCTGAACGAGTGGATCGACGAGGAGCTCGAGGCGCGCTGGCAGCAGCTGCTCGACGTCCGCTCGGCGGTCAATCAGGCGCTCGAAGGCGCGCGGCAGCGGAAGGAGATCGGCAGCGCGCTGGCGGCAAAGATCGTGCTGCGCGCCAGCGGCGACACCTACGAGCTGCTCGCTGCGGTGCGCGACGACCTGCCGATGCTCTTCATCACGTCGGACGTCGCGCTCGAGCGCAGCGACGGCGATCTGACAGTGGAGGTCCGCCGCGCCGACGGGGAGAAGTGCCCGCGCTGCTGGCGCGTGGTGCCCGCCCTGGTCGAGCGCGGCATCTGCGACCGGTGCGCGGCCGTCATGAAGGATTCGGATGCCGCCTGAAGAGGCCGGCCACCCGGCCGGACCGGTCGACACCGCGACGTCGGCGACCGTGCCGGCCGTCGACGCGCGCCGTCGTGCGCTGGCCTGGTGGCTCATTGCGACGGTCATCGTCGCCGACCAGGTGACGAAGCTGCTGGTGCAGCGTCACATCCCGCTGTTCGACTCGATCACGATCATCCCGGGCCTGCTCGACCTCGTGCACATCCACAACGCGGGCGTAGCGTTCGGATTCCTCAACGACGTCGCGCACCCGCTCCGCTCGGCGCTCACGATGATGCTGGCGCTGGCCGCGCTGGCCGCCATCGCCTACTATGCGCGGCAGGTGCACCCCGAGGAGCGGCTTGCGCGGGCCGGCCTGTCACTCGTCATGGGCGGCGCGGCCGGCAACCTGATCGATCGGGTCCGCCTGGGACACGTGATCGACTTCATCGACGTGTACCGGGGCCACTGGCACTTCTGGGCATTCAATGTGGCCGATGCCGCCATCTCGTGCGGCGCGGTCCTCATCTTCGCGGAGCTCTTCCTGACGAGGCGCCATGCATCCCATCCTCGTTGAGTTCGGTGACTGGCCGGTCTATTCGTACGGCGTGCTGCTGGCCGCCGCCTACCTGGCCGCGCTGCAGCTGGCCGTCGTCCGCGGACGGCGCCTCGGCCTCGACGGCTCGCGCATCATGGACCTCGGCATCTACCTGATCATCGCCGCGCTCGTCGGGGCGAAGCTGATGCTCGTCGTGGTCGACTTCCGCTACTTCGTGGAGCAGCCGCGCCAGATCTTTTCGCTCGTGCGGGCCGGCGGCGTCTTCTATGGCGGCCTGATCGCCGCGCTCGGTGTCGGCCTGTGGCTGGTCCGCCGCTACCAGCTGCCGCCCTGGACGACGGCCGATCTGGCGGCACCGGGCATCGCGCTCGGCCACGTCATCGGACGGTTCGGGTGCCTGCTCGCCGGCTGCTGCTACGGCCGGCCGACCGACGTCCCCTGGGCCGTCACCTTCACCGACCCGGTGGCGGCGGCCAACGTCGGCACACCGCTCGGCATTCCGCTGCATCCGACCCAGCTCTACGACGCCGGCGCCGAACTGCTGATCATGATCCTGCTTCTGGCGACCGAGCGCCGCGGCCGGCCGTTCGCCGGCCGCACATTCTGGCTCTACGTCCTGCTCTACGCGATCTCGCGCTTCATCATCGAGTTCTACCGCGGCGACGACCGCGGCGCGATCGCCGGCCTGTCCACCTCCCAGTTCATCTCGGTCGTGCTCTTCCCGATCGCCATCGCCATGCTCTACCGGCTGCGCCGGCGCCCCGCCGAGGTGGTGCCCGCCCGGCCGGCGCGCTGAGGCCTTCGACCATCGCTCCCGCGGCCGTGGATGCCACACACAGGTTGCAGGTCGGCCCGGACGACGACGGGAAGCGGCTGGATGTGTACGTGGCCGAGTGCGTGCCCGCGCTGTCGCGATCGCAGGCGCAACGGCTGATCCGCACCGGACACGTGCGCGTCAACGGCGCAGAGGCCAGGCCGTCGACCCCTCTCGTCGCCGGCTGCATCGTCGAAGTGGACGTACCGCCGCCCGAACCCGACACACCTGAGCCCGAAGCGCTGCCGCTGACCATCCGCTACGAAGACGACGATCTGGCCGTCATCGAGAAACCGGCAGGCATGGTCGTGCACCCGGGCGCGGGGCATGCGTCGGGGACACTCGTCAACGCCCTGCTCTTTCACCTGTCGGGCCTGAGCGGCATCGGCGGCAAGGCACGGCCGGGCATCGTGCACCGGCTCGATCGCGGCACGTCGGGGCTGATGGTCGTGGCCAAACATGACGCGGCGCACCAGGCGCTCGCGCGCCAGTTCGCGGGCCGCCGTGTCGAGAAGCTCTACACGGCGCTTGTGTGGGGCCGCCCCGAGAAGGGTGCGGTTTTCGATCGCCCGATCGGCCGCGATCCGGTCCATCGACAGAAGATGTCGACGCGGGCGCCGAAGGGGCGCGCCGCGCTCACCCGGATCGTCGACGTCGAACCGCTCGGACCGCTGTCGCTCGTGACCGTGGCGATCGAATCGGGCCGCACGCACCAGATCCGCGTGCACCTGTCGGAAGCCGGGTATCCCGTCGTGGGCGATCCCGTCTACGGCGGCCGGCGACGTGGAGCTCCTGCCGCCGTCACCCGGCTCGAGCGCCCGTTCCTGCACGCCACCCGGCTCGTCTTCGACCATCCCCGCGACGGCCGCATGATGGAGCTCTCGTCGCCGTTGCCCGATGATCTGCAGGGTGTCGTCGACGCGTTGCGACGCGCCGCCGCGAGGCCCGATGGCGGCCGCCGCGACCTGCCACCGGAGACACCATGACACGACACCGACGCACACCAGCACGAACGCAGCGGCCGGCTCTCGTTCTCGAACGGAGTCGGACGGTCTATCGCGGCCGCATCATCACGGTCAACCGCGACACGGTGCGCAACGGCGACGGCCGGCGCCTCCAGATGGACGTCGTCCGCCATCGCGGTTCGGTCGTGCTGCTGCCGCAGCCCGACCCGGCGACCATCATCCTGATCCGGCAGTACCGGTACGTGATCGGGCGGTGGATGTGGGAGGTGCCGGCCGGAACGCTCGAGCCCGGTGAAGCACCGGCGCGCGCGGCAAGGCGCGAGTGCCTCGAGGAGACCGGCTTCCGGCCGAAGACAGTCGAGAAGCTCGGCGTCTACTATCCGACGCCCGGCTTCTGCGACGAGAAGCTCACCTTTTACGCGTGCCGCGATCTCGTCCGGCCACGACGACCGGTGGCCAACGATCCGGACGAAGAGATCGAAGCGAAGGTCGTAACACTGCGGGAGGCGTGGCGGATGGTCGAGCGCGGCGACATCGTCGACCTGAAGACGGCCGCGGGGCTGGCGATGCTCGACGGGCATCTGAGGACAGGCACGAGACGCCGCCGGGGATGACCCCCGGCGGCGCGTTCCGGCCTTCCTCAGGCAAGGCTGAAGCGCGGCCGTGGACCTTCGGTCCGCGGCACGTCCGACTTCCGCGGCGCCGGCTGCAGCGCCAGTACCAGCACTTCGTCCATCTCCGAGACGTAGTGGAAGGTGAGATCCCGGCGCTGCTCCGGCGTCAGATCCTCGAGGATGTTCTTCTCGTTCTGCTTCGGAAGAATGATCTCGCGGATCCCCATCCGGCGGGCCGCCAGCACCTTCTCCTTGATGCCGCCGACCGGCAGCACGCGTCCCGACAGCGTGATTTCGCCCGTCATCGCCACGTCGGGCCTGACCGGTCGTCCCGACAGCGCCGAGGCGAGTGCCGTGACCATCGTCACGCCGGCCGACGGGCCGTCCTTGGGGATCGCGCCGGCCGGGACGTGCAGGTGGATCTCGGCGTCCTTGTAGAAGGCCGGATCCACGCCGTAGCGCGCCGCGTTCGCCCGGAACCACGAAAGCGCGATGCGCGCCGACTCCTTCATCACGTCACCGAGCTGCCCGGTGATCGTCAGCGAGCTGCCGCCGGGCATGCGCGACGCCTCGACGAACAGGACATCGCCGCCGACCGGCGTCCAGGCCAGGCCGATGGCCACGCCGGGATCGCGCGTGCGGTCGCGCATCTCCTCGTCGATGTGGCGCGGAGCGCCGAGCAGCTCCTCGACCACCTCGGGCGTGACGACGACCGGCTCGGTGTTGCCCTCGGCGTGGCGACGGGCGATCTTGCGCACGACCGACCCGATCTCACGCTCGAGGTTGCGCACGCCGGCCTCGCGCGTGTAGCCGTGAATGATCGCGCGCAGCGCCTCGTCGGTGAACGTCACGTCGCCGGGCTTCAGGCCGTGGTTCTCGATCTGCCGGCCGACGAGGTGATCGCGGGCGATCTGAAGCTTCTCCTCGCCGGTGTAGCCCGACAGCTCGAGCACCTCCATGCGGTCACGGAGCGGCGCCGGGATCGTGTCGAGCACGTTCGCCGTCGTGATGAAGAGCACCTCCGACAGGTCGAACGGCACATCGAGATAGTGATCCCGGAACGCATTGTTCTGCTCGGGGTCCAGGACCTCGAGCAGCGCCGACGCCGGATCGCCCCGGAAGTCGGAGCCGAGCTTGTCGATCTCGTCCAGGATGAAAACCGGGTTCTTCGAGCCGGCCCGTCGCAGCCCCTGGATGATCTGGCCCGGCAGCGCGCCGATGTAGGTGCGCCGGTGGCCGCGGATCTCGGCTTCGTCGCGCATGCCGCCGAGCGAGACGCGGACGAACCTGCGCCCGATCGCGTTGGCAATCGAACGCGCGAGCGACGTCTTGCCCACGCCCGGCGGCCCGACGAAGCAGAGGATCGGCCCCTTCACGTCGGGCTGCAGCTTGCGGACGGCGAGGTACTCGAGGATCCGCTCCTTGAGCCGATCGAGCCCGGAGTGGTCGGCGTCGAGGACCTCCTTCGTCTTCTGCAGGTCGATGACCTCTTCGGTCCGGACGTTCCACGGCAGCGCCACGAGCCAGTCGATGTAGGTGCGGGCCACGGTGTACTCGGCCGCGGCCGCGGGCATCTTCGACAGGCGATCGAGCTCGCGCAGCGCCTCCTTCTTCACGTCCTCCGGCATGCCGGCGGCCTCGATCTTCTCGCGCAGCTCGTCGATCTCGCGCTGCTGATCGTCGCCCTCGCCCAGCTCCCGCTGGATCGCCTTCATCTGCTCGCGCAGGAAGTACTCACGCTGGCCCTTGCCGACCTCCGACTGCACCTGCGACTGGATCTTCGACCCGAGCTCGAGCACCTCGAGCTCCTTGGTGAGGATCCGGTTGAGCTTGTCCATCCGGTCGCGGATGCGCGGCGTCGACAGCAGATCCTGGCGCGTCGCGGTGCTGATCGTGCTCAGGCTCGACGCGATGAAGTCGGTCAGCCGCGACACGTCGCTGATGTTGCTCGCCAGCGCCGTCAGGTCCTCGGAGAGCACCGGCGACAGCTGGACGACCTGGGCGAAGTTCGCCCGGATGTTGCGCTCGAGCGCGTCGATCTGCAGCGCCTCGGACTCGTCGCGCTCGTCGTGCAGCTCGCTGACCTCGGCGCGCAGGTACGGCCGGGTCGCGGTGATGCGCTCGAGGCGCAGGCGGGTGAGGCCCTGGACGATCAGCCGCAGGCTGCCGTCGGGCAGCTTGAACATCTTGTGGATGTGCGTGAGCGTGCCCACCTCGTGGAGATCGCCCTCGCCCGGTTCCTCCTGGGCCGGATCCTTCTGGGTGAAGACACCGATCACCTTCGCGTTCGCGATCGCGTCGTCGATGAGCGTCACCGACGACTCGCGGGCGACGGCAAGCGGCATGAAGGAGTTCGGGAACAGCACAGTATCCCGCAGCGGCAGGACCGGCACTTCGCGCGGTACCGAGAACGAACGTTCTCCCTGTCTCTCCGTGGTCGTTTCGTTACTCATCGTTCACATCCCTCCGACGCGCCCCTCGGGCGCGTCACGGGCGGGCTCCCCGCGCTCAAAAACAGAAAAGCGCAGATTCCGCCGTTCGGCGAAACCTGCGCATCGGATGGCGGCGCGGACGCCGAACTCAGTTCAAATCGAGCAGGTACCCGGCCGATCGACGGCCCGGCTGGTGACGCTCGCGCAACTCCTCGAGTTCGCGGGCCTCCTCGCAGTCCTTGCACCGGACGGCAAACGGCAGCGCCCGGAGACGACGCTCCGAGATCTCGTCGCCGCACTCGTTGCAGTAGCCATAGGTCCCTTCGTCGAGACGGGCCAGCGCCTCCTCGATCCTGTGCAGGGTCTCGGACTTCATCTGGATGAGCGCCAGCTCGATGTCGTCCTGGATGTCGGCCTCGGTCGTCTCGGCCGCATCGAGCACGCCCTGGCCCTCGCCCGAAGCGCCGACGGCCCTGACATCGCGCATTTTCTCCTGCACTTCGTTGAGGATTTCGCGCCGACGCTCCTCGAGAATGCGCTTCAGTTCGGCGTGGCGCGCCCTGGCCTTATCCGCCTTATCAGTCCGTCGAGTCATTGCGCCTCCTCCTCGGGTCGCTCCGCGGTATGAACCGGAACGGAGAATGATATGGAGCCAACCCGAAGCAACATCAATGCCAAGTATGCCAGACTACCGACTCTCTGCAAGTCCCCGAACTGCGTCGCCTCGTGAGGGCCTGAGCCCCGGGAGGTGCCACCGCCGTGGGACAGTACGGCAGTAGATGACTTCACATCGCCCTCTACGCGACCGCTCCGGCGAGGGGTAGGGGATTAGACGCCGGAAGGCCGCGCGGGGTTCTGTGTTGTAACACGCAAATCGCCCGCGCGCCAGTCCCAACGCGTCAGGCACCCGGGCCTCTGCTATACTGACTTGTTCTTCGGAGCCGTCGTTGCCACGGCTTCCCATGTTTGCTGGACACCGATATGGCCAAACAGTGTGAAATCTGCGGCAAGACCCCCGCGTTCGGCCGGACGATCAGCCACGCGCACAACGTGCGGTCCCGCCGCTTCGAGCCGAACCTGCAGCGCGTCCGCGCTCTGATCAACGGCAGCGTGCGCCGCATCCGCGTCTGCACCCGCTGCATCCGCTCGAACCGCGTCGTCAAGGCCGCCTGACCCTGCCGGGCGCGCGTCGCCCGGCTTCCACATGTCTGCGCCAGCTCCTTCCCGACGGGCCGTGAGCACGGCCGAGGCGCCGGCTGCCCTCGGCCCCTACAGCCAGGCGATTGAGGCGGGCCCCTTCCTGTTCGTGTCGGGCCAGATCCCGCTCGATCCGGCCACCGGACAGCTCGTCGACGGCGACATCGCCCGGCAGACCGAGCAGGTGCTCCGCAACCTGCGGGCCATCCTGGCGGCCGCCGGCCTGTCGTTCGCGCATGTGGTGCGGACGACCGTGTACCTGAAGGATCTCGGGGAGTTCGAGGCGATGAACGCGGTCTACGCGCGCTTCATGCCCGATCCGCCGCCCGCGCGCTCGACCGTCGAGGTCGCGCGGCTGCCGCGCGACGTCCGCGTCGAGATCGACGTCATCGCCGTACGGTAACGGCGCCTATCTCACGTGCCGACCGCTCGACGGCCAGCACACCCGGCACGTTCCGAATCGACTTCATCACCCGCTCGAGGTGACGGAGGTCGCTGATTTCGACCGTCATGCGGATCGATCCGCGGTGGTCCTCTTCGGCGTTGGCCTCGACCTCGCGGATGTTCGTGTTGTCGTCGGCCACGCAGGCGGTGATGTCGGCGAGGATGCCGCGCCGGTCTTCGACGTTGATCTTCAGGCGCACCGTGTAGGGGCGGGCGTCGGTGCTGGTGTCCCACTCGACGTCGATACGCCGCTCGGGATCGAACAGGAGGTTGACGACGTTCGGACAGGTCACGGCGTGGACCGAGACGCCCTTGCCGCGCGTGATGTAGCCCACGATCTTCTCGCCGCGGATCGGGTTACAGCACTTCGCCCGGAACACCATCACGTCGTCGACACCGCTGACCTTGATCTTCGGATCGTCCGGCGAGCCCGGCGTCGTCCGGCGCGCGGCCGGCGCCGCGGCAGCAGCCTCCGACTCCTTTTCCTTCTCGCGCAGCGCTTCCTGCCCGACGATCTTCGACAGGACCGCGCGGGCCGTGATCTTGCCGTAGCCGATCGCCGCGTAGAGGTCGTCGACCTTGACGACCCGGATGGTGCTGAAGTCGCCCGCCGCGCGCGTGAGCGCCTCGTCGGTCAGGAGCGCCCGATCGATGCCGAAGCGCCTGACTTCCTTGTCGAAGAGCCGCCGGCCCAGCTCGACGCTCCGCGCCTTCTCCTGCGCGTGGATGAAGTGCTTGATCTTGCTGCGCGCGCGCGACGTGGTGACGAACGTGAGCCAGTCGCGGCTCGGCACGTGGCCGGGCTGCGTGATGATCTCGACGATGTCGCCGTTGTTGAGGCGCGTGCGCAGCGGCACCATCCGCCCGTTGACGCGCGCGCCGACGCAGCGGTGGCCGACGTCGGTGTGGATGAAGTACGCGAAGTCGACGCACGTGGCGCCGCGCGGCAGCGACTTCACCTCACCCTTCGGCGTGAAGATGTAGACGTCCTCCGGATAGAGCTCGATCCGGAGGTTCTGCATGAACTCCTGCGGATCGCGGACTTCCTGCTGGAGCTCGAGCAGCCGCCGCAGCCAGGCGAAGTACTGCTCGTCGCGATCGGCGCCGACCCGTCCTTCCTTGTACTTCCAGTGCGCCGCGATGCCCTCCTCGGCCACGCGGTGCATCTCTTCGGTCCGGATCTGGATCTCGAACGGCACGCCGCCGTCGCCGACCACCGAGGTGTGCAGCGACTGGTAGCCGTTGGGCCGGGGCATCGCGATGAAGTCCTTGAACCGGCCGTGCACCGGCGACCACATCTGGTGGACGATGCCGAGCACGCCGTAACAGTCCTTCACCGACTGGGTAATGACCCGAAGCGCGATGAAGTCGTACACCTGGTCGAGCGAAATCTTCTGCCGCTGCAGCTTCTGGTAAATCGACCAGAGGCGCTTGATGCGCCCTTCGATCCGCACGACCGGGATCTGCGCCTCGTCGAGCGCGGCCTGCAGCTGCCGCGTGAGCTGATCGATGAGGCCCTCGGTCGCCTGCCGCTTCTGCTCGACCTCCTGCCGGAGCGCGTGATACGTGGCCGGCTCGAGGTGGCGGAAGGCCAGCTCCTCGAGCTCGTTCTTGAGCTTGCTCATGCCCAGGCGGTTGGCGATCGGCGCGTAGATGTCGCGCGTCTCCTGGGCGATGCGGGCGCGCCGGTCTTCAGGCAGGTAGTGGAGCGTCCGCATGTTGTGAAGCCGGTCGGCGAGCTTGACCAGGATCACCCGGATGTCGTCGACCATGGCCATGAGCATCTTGCGGAAGCTCTCGGCCTGGCGCTCCTCGCTCGACGCGAACTGGAGGCTCGACAGCTTGGTCACGCCCTCGACGACGTGGGCCACCTGGTCGCCGAACAGCTCGCGGATCCGGTCGATGGTGTTCGGGGTATCCTCGACGATATCGTGGAGCAGACCCGCCGCGATGGCGACGACATCGAGCCGCATGTCGGCCAGAATGTCGGCAACATTCAGCGGATGAACGAGATACGGCTCTCCCGACCTGCGGACCTGGCCCTTGTGCTCGTAGGCAGCGAAGACGTAGGCCCGGCGGAGCAGTTCCAGGTCGGCATCGGGGTTCGAGGCCCGAACCTTTTCGAGAAGGTCTTCGAACCGGATCATAGAGGCCGGTGTCTAACTGAAGGAGCGAGAGGTTCAGCCGACCGGTGCGCCCTCCATGATACCGGAGAACGCGACAAGTCGCTGTACGACGGCCGGTTACCGGGCTGCCGCTGGCTGGCGGGCACCTTGACGACCGGCAGACCGGGCCCTATACTTACTCGGCTCTGAACACATCGCCAGCCGCCAGGGGTCGCCCCTGGACGTCAAGCAAAAAGGGGACGTGCATGCAATTCCGATTGACCCGCATGGTCGTGCTCGTCATCGGCCTCGCCGTTGCGACGAGCGCCTGCGGCCAGTACTCGCTGAGCAGCATCCGCTCACTCAAGGCCTTCAGGGACGGCGCCGCCCTGTACGCGGCGGGTAACTACCCGGAAGCCGCCGCGAAGTTCGAGGAATCGATTTCGCACAATCCCGATTTCGGGTTCTCGTACTTCTACCTGGCCAACAGCTACGACAACATGTACCGGGCCACGCGCGCCGGCGACCCCGAGAACGACGCGCTGCTGCCGAAGGCCGCCCAGAACTACCGGCTGGCCATCGACAAGCTGGCCGGGTCGGAGGAGCCCCAGGCAGCCCAGTTCCGGAAGCTGTCGTTCGAGTACCTGATTGCGGTCTACGGCCCCGGCAAGCTCGACGACTTCAGCCAGGCCGAGCCGGTTGCCCGGGAGCTGATTGCCTGGGAGCCGAACGATCCGGCCAACTACCAGCTGCTCGCGCGGCTGTACGAGGATCAGGGCGACCTGGAACAGGCCGAGGCCATGTTCATGAAGGCGATCGAGGTCCGACCCGATTCGCCGCTCGGCTACCAGCTGCTCGCCTACTTCTACAACCGCCAGGGCGAGTTCGACAAGACGATGGAGGCGTTCGAGAAGCGCGCCAACCTCGAGCCGGACAACCCCGAAGCGTGGCACACGATGGGTACGTTCTACTACGACAAGGTCTACCGCGACACCAGCGTGCCGCGTGAGCAGGCCATCGCCTACATTGAGTCCGGCGTGCAGGCCGAGGACCGCGCCCTCGAGATCAATCCCGACTACTACGAGGCGGTCACCTACAAGTCGATGCTGCTCGCGCTCCGCGCCTCGAAGGAGACGAGCCGCGCCGCCCAGGAGAAGTACCTGGCCGAGGCCGACGCCCTGCGCGAGCGGGCGAACGAGCTCCAGGCCAAGCAGGGCGCTGCCGTCCCGGCCGCGAACTGACGGCCTGACGGCGCGCGACGCCGTTACGTCCCCGTTCGGGCCTGCAGTCCCTCCCGGCTGCAGGCCCGTTCTGTCTTTTCCCGGACCTTTTTCCGCCGCTTCAGCCTTCGTCCCGCCCGCGAACCGCTGACGCTGCGGGCTCTCCAGCCCGCGCCTCCAGCCGCTTCGCCAGCCAGATGTCGGGCCTGCCGGGTCCATTGGCGTCCGGAAACAGTCCGACGATCGCGAAGCCGATCCGGCGGTAGAAGTCGACCGGGTGGCTGCCGTGCACCGTCAGGCGGGCGGCGTGGCCCAGCACGTCCGGATAGAGCTCCATTCCCCCCACACTCGTCTCCCCCGTCTCGTCGTCGCTCCCGACGAAGAGCGTGAGGCAGCCGCGGGCAGCGAGCAGCCGCTCCAGATCGCGTACAAGTGACGTCCCGATGCCGCGGCGCTGACGGTCCTGCCGGACGACGAGCGGGTGCAGTTCCCAGGCATGTGAGTAGCGACGGATGGCGCCGATCCAGCCGACGACGGCTCCGGTCCGGTCGATCGCGGCTCTGGCGAGCCGTTCCGGCCCCACGGCGCACACTTCACAGACCTCGGCACGGGCCGCCTCGAGGGTTGGCCAGCCCTGAGGCAGCGCGTCGTGCAGCATACGGGCGGCCTGCTCCAGCCGGTCCGGCCGATCGGGTGTCAGGTCGACGATATCCATGTCTCTCCCCTGTCCGTGTGGCTTCCCGCCCGGTCGCCCAGAGCCTCGGCCAGCGGTCGGACTGCGCGGCGGAAACCAGGTATCGCCACGTCGGCAGGCCAGTCCGAGATACACCAGCGTCCCCAGCCCACCGGGACGACGTCCTGCGGCCGATCGCCGCGACAGCATTGGAAGATGGAGGCCAACCGCCGCCGTGACCGGCGGCCTTCGAGCGGGCGCTGCGGTGTGAGCGCCAATGGTGGGGCGGGGGCACAGCGAACGCCCCCGGAAAGAGAGAACAGGGGCAGTCCGGTCGGGACTGCCCCTGCCTGCGTGTGGAGTGATGTGACCGGAAACCCGATCAGTCGCCGCCGGCGGCTTCGCGGCGCATTCCCTCGGTGACGATACCGACCTTCTC
>QGVF01000168.1 GCA_003242705.1 Acidobacteriota bacterium | reverse complement strand
GATCTCATTGGCGGGGCGGAACACCTGAGGTGCTCGGAGACGGCCGGAGGGCTGAGGTAGATGTGGCTGGCGAGATCGCCGTCCGCTCGCTCACTCCCGCACGAGCGCCACGTCGCCCCCGACCGCTCCCCCGGCGTGATACCGTGGGCGCCCGAAGCAGCATGATCATCGCTGTCTGCCGTACCTGACGACCGGGAGGAAGTGGGAACGATGCGGATTCGTGCACTCGTGGTCGAGGAAAAGGACGCCCCGTTCACCGAGCAGGAGATCGATCTCGGCGAGCCCGGACGCGGCGAAGCACTCGTCCGGATCGTCGCCTCCGGCGTGTGCCACACCGACGCCATCACCCGCGCCGGCGACATGCCGATGCCCTTCCCCGCCGTTCTGGGGCACGAGGGCGCCGGGATTGTCGAGAAGGTCGGCGACGGCGTCACGCTGGTGGCGCCCGGCGACCGCGTCATCATCGGCTGGCCCGCCTGCGGCGAGTGTCGAAACTGCCTCGACGGCCAGCCCCGCTACTGCCTGCGCACGGGCGAGGCACTCGTCTCGGGCCGCCGCTTCAAGGGCGAACTGAAGGGCACCACCGCGTACTCGCGCGACGGCAACCCGATCAACGGCCACTTCTTCGGTCAGTCGTCGTTCGCGACGCACTCGATCGTCTCGGCCGACGCGCTCGTGAAGGTCGGCGCCGACGTCCCGCTCGAACTGCTGGGGCCGCTCGCCTGCGGCCTCGGCACCGGCGCCGGTGCCATCCTCAACGAAGCCCGTCCGCGCCTCGGCGACTCCGTCCTCGTCGTCGGCGTCGGCGCCGTGGGCCTGGCGGCCATCATGGCGGCGCGCAACTCGGGCGTGACGAAGATCATCGCGGCCGACATCCACGACAGCCGCCTGACGCTCGCCGAGCAGTTCGGCGCCACGCACACGATCAATTCCGGCACGAACGATCTCGTCGAGGGCGTACGGAAGATCACCGGATCGACCGTCGACTACGCGCTCGACTGCACGGGCGTCATCCCCGTGATTGAGCAGATGGCCGAGACGGTCGGCATGCTCGGGACGCTCGTGCTGATCGGTGGTGCGCCGGCCAACGCGCGGTTCTCGCTCGACCACCTGCGGACCCTGTGGGGCAAGCGCGTGATGGGCGTCCTGGGCGGCGGCGGGCGAAGCGGGCAGCTGATTCCCGCACTGGTCGATCTCTACCGACAGGGGCGCTTCCCGTTCGATCGCCTCGTGCGGTACTACCCGATGCGCGACATCGAGCAGGCGCTCGAGGACTCGAAGTCGGGCGAGGTCGTCAAGCCGATCCTGCGCATGACCGACTCATAGGATGCGGCGCGGGCGAAGGCGCCGTTCGCACCGGTCGCCTTCGCCCGTTCCAGCGGCCGCTCAGGCTCGGAGCGATGCCATGTCGATGACGAAGCGGTAGCGCACGTCACCGCGCAGCATCCGCTCGTACGCTTCGTTGATCCGCTCCATCCGGATCAGCTCGATGTCGCTCACGATGCCGTGCCCGGCGCAGAAGTCGAGCATCTCCTGGGTCTCCTTGATGCCGCCGATACCAGACCCGGCGAAGTTCCGGCGCGGCAGCAGCAGGCTGAACGCATTCACGGGCAGGGGATGCTCGGGTGCACCGACGAGCACGAGCGTGCCGTCGAGCCTGAGCAGCTGCAGGTACGCGTTGATGTCGTGATCGGCCGCCACGGCATCGAGGATGAAGTCGAACGACGCCGCCTGCGCCTTCATCGCCTCGGCATCACGCGAGACGACGACTTCGTGCGCCCCGAGGCGCAGGCCGTCCTGCACCTTGTCCGGCGACGTCGTGAACAGCACGACGTGCGCGCCGAAGGCACGGGCGAACTTCACCCCCATGTGTCCCAGCCCGCCGAGACCGACGATGCCGACTCGCTGACCGGGACCGACCTTCCAGTGCCGGAGCGGCGAATAGGTGGTGATGCCCGCACACAGCAGCGGCGCGGTGGCCGCCGGATCGAGCGACCCGGGCACCTTGAGCACGAACGACTCCTTCACCGTGATGCTTTCCGAGTAGCCGCCGAACGTCGGGCCGCCCAGAATCGGATCCGGACTGCTGTAGGTGAACGTCGGTCCACTCGTGCAGTACTGCTCGAGGCCGGCGCCGCACGGCGCACAGTGGCCGCACGAATCGACCATACAGCCGACTGCGGCCATGTCGCCTTCCCTGAACTTCGTCACCCGGCTGCCGACGCGCGAGACCCGGCCGACGATCTCGTGCCCCGGCACGATCGGGTACATCGAGTTGTTCCACTCGTTCCTCACCTGGTGCAGGTCCGAGTGACACACGCCGCAATACAGGATGTCGATGACGACGTCGTCGTCGAGCGGCTCGCGGCGATCGATCGTCGCGGGCGCGAGCGGCGAGGTCGGACTCGCCGCGGCCCAGGCGCGCGCAGAGCGCACCGGCGGACGGACGGCTTCACTGGCAGGCGTCGTAACAGTAGACATCAGGACTCCTTACGTCACGGCAATGACGATCGTGACCGCGACGGCCGACGCGGCCCGCCGCAGTCGCGTTCATCTGTCAAATGAAACAACGGGACACACGATCGATCCAGCCCCCGGAGGCGCACGACGCGACAGGCGCTCCCCTGCCGGTCGACTCGTCGTATGCGCAAGACGCCAGACGCACCGACGCGCGTTTCCTGACGAATCGAGAGACGACAGAGGCGTTCGAGGGACAGAATGAGAGAGCGACCCGGCGTGGAGGTCACCATGCACACGCGACTCGCGGTATGCGCGACGCTGCTCCTTGCCGCACTGGGACCGCTCGGTGCGGCAGCGCGCGGACAGGACCGCCGCCCCCCGTGGCTCGATGCCGAGCCGCTCGCGGCCTGGAATCAGGCCGACGGAACCATTCCGCCGCCGCCGGTCGTCGACGAACCGGTGAACCCGAAGTGTCGCGACCAGGCACGTCCCGTGCAGACGGCCGAGGACCAGCAGCTGCGCGATCGCGGATGGAGCCTCGTCGGGCCGTTCCAGGGCGGCTGGGGTGTCCTCGTCGTCCGCGCGACGGCGGGCTGGGACGGCATGTGCCGCCCGATGCAGTACCAGGACTTCGTCTTCGTCAGTGGCCGCTTCGCCGGCACGCTCGCTCCGGCGCCGATGGACAGCCGGACCGACGGGGCAATCGGCGATGTCTCGCTGCTCGGGCCTGACCGGATCACCGCGCAGTACCTGCGCTACACGGACGACGACCCGTTGTGCTGTCGCTCGCGAATCACCAGCGTCGAGTTCAGCATCGAAGGCGACCCGTCGGTCGTGCGGGCCCGGTCTGCATCGACGTCCGAGACGACGATGATCCGGCGGTAGTCGGGCATCGTCGCGGGTCAGGCGGATTCCGTCGTCGGAAGCCGGCGCGGTCCGCCATTCACCTGCGCTGCGTTCGACGGCTCTGACGTGCCGACGCGCGCCAGGACGCAGAGGTGGATTGTTGAGCGGGACGAAGATGTCGACATCGTGGACGGCGGCGGGACATCTTCGATGCGACATGCCCGCCTCGTCAACGGAATCGATCACGTGCGCCTCCCCTCCCGACTTCTTCAGCGGTTCAGCATCCGCATCGCCGGTTCCGGGTACCGGGTTCCTGCCGCCACGCCGACGGGCGCAATCGCATCGAGTCGGTCAAGGTCCTCCTGCGTCAGCGTGACGTCGAGCGCGCCGACGTTCTCTTCGAGCCGATCGATACGCCGGGTACCGGGGATCGGGACGATGTGGTCGTGCCTGGCGAGCACCCAGGCGATCGCGAGCTGCGCGGGTGTGCAGCCCTTCGCCTGCGCCATCTCCTGCACGGCGTCGACGAGCGCGAGGTTCCGGCGGAAGTTCTCGCCCTGAAAGCGGGGGTTCGAACGCCGCCAGTCGTCGGGCGCCAGGTCGTCGATGCTGCGGATCGCGCCGGTCAGAAAGCCGCGCCCGAGCGGCGCATATGCGACGTAGGTGATGCCGAGCTCCCGGCACAGCGGCAGCAGCTCGTCCTCGGCCTCTCGCGACCAGAGTGAGTACTCCGTCTGCAGCGCGCTGATCGGATGAACGGCGTGCGCGCGACGGATGGTGTCGGGCGCGGCCTCCGACAGGCCGAGGTAGCGGACCTTGCCCTCGCGCACCAGATCGGCCATTGCCCCGACCGTCTCTTCGATCGGCACCTGCGGGTCGACGCGATGCTGGTAGTAGAGATCGATGACATCCACGCCGAGGCGGCGCAGGCTCGCCTCGCAGGCCTGCCGCACGTACGCCGGGCTGCCGTCGATGCGGAGGAACGTACCGTCCGGCGCGCGCACGTTGCCGAACTTCGTGGCAATGACGGCACGATCGCGTCGATCGCGCAGCGCGCGGCCGACGAGCAGCTCGTTGCGGCCGACGCCGTACATGTCGGCCGTGTCGAAGAAGTCGACCCCGAGGTCCAGCGCGCGGTGAATGACCTCGATCGAGCGCGCCTCTTCGGCCGGACCGTAGAAGTCGCTCATCCCCATGCAGCCGAGCCCGATGGCCGACACGTCCGGGCCGTCCGCTCCGAGTTTCCGCGTCTTCATCGTTTCCCTCCCGAGTCGTTCGTGAGTCGGCAGCGACTCCTGTCGCCGCCGGGGTCATGGTAGGTTGGGCAGGAAGCCGGGTGAAGGAAGCTCCTGTCCCGGTAGTCACAGTTCCCCCCAAGCGAGGAGCCCGGGATGCTCAGCGACGATCGACGCCGGGAAATCGCCGCGTTCCTGCGCACGCGCCGGGCGCGCCTGCGCCCCGAGGACGTGGGCCTGCCGCGCGGCACACGACGACGGGCGCCGGGGCTGCGCCGGGAAGAGGTGGCGGCGCTCGCGGGCGTGAGCACCGAGTGGTACACGTGGCTCGAGCAGGCGCGCGATGTCCGGCCGTCGCCGGCAACGCTCCGGCGAATCGCCGACGCCCTGCGGCTCGAGGCGGCCGAGGTGCAGCACCTGCTGGCGCTGGCG